>NZ_CEXLVS010000028.1:0-24111 GCF_982684285.1 Salinicola sp.
ATCCGTGGCTCCAACGGGGGGCCTAATATAGGCCGCGTCGCGCCCGGTTGGGAGATCGCCACCTGCTCGGCAGCCTTGTGAATCGAGCCGCACTCCTCCAGCGCCATCAACAAACGCAGCTGACGCAGGCGCAGACGCGACATCAGTGTCTCCAACGTCGGGGGCATCGACGACTCCTCTCGCTTATGACGTGACCAGAACCAGACTTTGTACGCAAACTGCCTACACTCGCCGACTTTTCGTGCAACCCCTAAGACTTTGGACGAATGCGCGGTCGTTATCATTCGATCAGCAACTCTCAGTAGTGCGACACATGGCGACCGGATAGGGTGGAGCCAGCACGGAAATCATAATAACCGACTGATTCAAAAAGAATTAAAGATAAAGTCGCATAGACCAAAGTGGCACGACTCGCCCGAGGAGCCGATTGATGGCACTAATCGAACACACCACCGAGGCTCCCGCCTCGATCATTCGACTGCACGAACGCGATGACGTGGTCATCGCCCGTGTCCCGCTGCCGAAGGGGAGCGAGATCCTGCCGGGCATCGTTCTGACCAGCGCCGTGCCGGCCGCGCACAAGATCGCGATCCGCGCGCTCCGGCAGGGCGACATGGTTCGACGCTACGGACAGATCATCGGCCGCGCCACCCGCGCCATCGAACCCGGCGATCATGTCCACGTCCACAACCTTGGCATCGGCGATCTCGAGGGTGACGGCCACGAACAGGGCGATGCCAAGGGCTACGTCAAGGACTATGCCATCGGCAGCGAGGTCACGCCCGTCGAGCGGATTTCCCCCGCCGCCACTTTCATGGGTATCCAGCGTGCGGATGGCCGGGTCGCGACGCGCAACTACATCGGCATTCTCACCTCGGTCAACTGCTCCGCCACGGTCGCTCACGCCATCGCCGATCACTTCCGTCGGGACGTCCATCCCGAAGCGATGGCAGCCTACCCCAACGTGGATGGCGTCGTGGCACTGACCCACGGCGTGGGATGCGCGGTGGCCGCGGACGGCGAGGCCCTGGAGATGCTCCAGCGCACGCTCGCCGGCTATGCGCGACACGTCAATTTCGCCGCCGTGCTGGTCATCGGCCTGGGCTGCGAGACCAATCAGATCGACACCCTGATCGAATCCCAGGGCCTGAAACCCGGACCCAAGCTTCATCCGTTCACGATTCAGCAGATCGGCGGCACCACCAAGGCCATCGCCGAGGGGATACGCCATATCGAGCAGCTGCTGGCGGAAGCCAATCAGGTCGAACGGACACCGTGTTCCGTCGAGCATCTTCGGGTCGCGCTGCAGTGTGGCGGCTCCGACGGCTACTCCGGGATCACCGCCAATCCGGCGCTGGGCGCCGCCGTCGACCGGCTCGTTGCCCACGGCGGCAGTGCCGTGCTCGCCGAGACCCCGGAAGTCTATGGCGCCGAGCATCTGCTGACACGCCGGGCGGTGAGCCCGGCAGTCGCCAACAAGCTGATCGAGCGCATCCACTGGTGGGAAGCGTTCTGCCGGGTTCGCGGCGCGTCCCTCGACAACAACCCCTCCGCCGGCAACAAGGCGGGCGGCCTGACCACGATCCTCGAGAAATCGCTGGGCGCGGTTGCCAAGGCCGGCACCACGCCGCTGGTTGAAGTGCTCGAGTACGCCGAACCGATGCGCGAGCGCGGTCTGGCATTCATGGACTCTCCCGGCTTCGACCCGGTCTCGGTCACCGGCCAGGTCGCCAGCGGCTGCAATCTGATCGCCTTCACCACCGGTCGCGGCAGCGCCTTCGGCTGCGCGCCGGTGCCGTCCCTGAAGCTATCCACCAACAGCGCGCTCTGGCGCCACCAGTCGGACGACATGGACATCAACTGTGGCGCACTGACCGACGGCGACATCGACATGGAGCAGCTGGGCGAGCAGATATTCCAGCGCTTGCTGACCCTGGCCTCCGGCGAGCGCAGCCGCAGCGAGCGTCACGGCTACGGCCAGCAGGAGTTTCTGCCCTGGCAGATCGGCGTCATCACCTGAACTCGCGGGTTCTCCGAACACGCATGTCGCTTCACCCCGCAAGCCACCTTCCACGGCGCCCCTCTCGCTCTGGCATGGAGAAGATCACATGTCGATTCCCGTATCACGCGTCCCCATCTACGACACGCTCAACCGCATCCCCGGCGGCCTGATGATCATTCCGCTGATTCTCGGGTCGATCGTCGGCACGCTCGCGCCCGCCGCGCTGGAGATCGGCAGTTTCACCACCGCGCTGTTCAAGGACGGCGCCATGGCGTTCATGGCCGGAGGCTGACTCCGTTGATTACATCGCCGCGACGATGTCTATTTCGCTTCATGGCTAGGCGCGAAGCGCGTGGTGTAGAGATTTACACGAGGGCTTTGCAACGACGCCAGGGAGTGAAATAGACGCGTCCCTCCGGGTTGCCGTCAAAATCCGCTCTCAACTGCGTTGCTCGGCGCTCTTTTGGCCCACCAAACTTCTCGCCTCGCGCCTTGTGAGAGCGGATTTTGCCTGGCAACGCGACTGATGGGATCAGCGGAGTCAGCCTCCTTGATCTTCGCCACCGGCATGCAGATCACGCCGCGCAACGCCGGCCCCATCGTCGGCACCGCCAGCGTCATACTCCTGGCCAAGAGCCTGATTCCCGGTGTGCTGATCGCGATCCTGGGCCTGACCACCGGCATGCAGGGCCTGTTCGGGATCTCGATCCTGGCCATGCTGGCCGCGATGGACAACAGCAACGGCGGTATCTGGCTCGCCTTCACCGGCCGCTACGGCGACCAGCGCGACCGCGGCGCCTATATTGCCAGCGCCATCAACGACGGCCCCTTCTTCACCCTGATCCTGATCGGCGCATCGGGCCTGGCCGACATACCGCTGGAGGTGTTCATGGCGGCGATCATCCCGCTGCTGCTGGGGATTCTGGTCGGCAATCTCGATCCCAAGTGGACCGAGGTCATGCGTCCGGTGCCGGAGATGGTGATCCCCTTTTTCTCGTTCGGCCTCGGCACCGGCATCAATCTGACCGACGTGCTGCACGGCGGACTGACCGGGCTGGCGCTGGGCCTGCTCGTCGCCCCGCTCACCGGTGGACTGGTCTACCTCGGCTATCGATATCTGTTGAAACGCGGCAGACGCAGCGGTATCGGCTTCGCCGCCGGCACCACCGCCGGCAACTCCATCGCCACACCGGCAATCGCCGCTGCGGCCGACCCGTCGCTGCAATCCTATGTCGGTGTCGCCACGACCCAGGTCGCGGCCTGCGTGCTGGTCTCGGCGCTGATGGCGCCGGCCATCGCCTCGTGGCTGCTCAAACGCAATGGCGAATTGCGATCGCCGGAGGAAATACCGGCCGAGGACGGCGCCCATGACGACGCTTCGGCCCGCCTGGGGGCCGCTCCCCTCCCGAAATGAGTCGTGGGGAGGGTTCGATCCCCAGTATCACGCCGCCTCGAGCCAGCGAATTCGCTGGCTCGATGTCATCGCGGGAGGTCGAGACGTCAGGGAGAGGTCACGACAGCGTGACCACCTGCCCCGACTCGGCGCTTCGAATTCCCGCTTCCAGCACGCGCATGACCTCCAGCGCGGCTTCGGCCGTCACCGGCAGCGGCGCGCCGCCCTGAATGGCGTCTCGGACGCCGGCGTAGTAGGCGAGGTAGTCGCCGGGCAGGGTCGGTACTTCGTGCAGCTCCGGCTGAATGCCTTCGCGTACCTGGCCGACCGTCAGCATGCCGTGGCGCCAATCCTCTCCCCAATGCGGCGACGGCAGCCGGTCACCGCGCTTGAGCATCTCCTCCTGCGGGTCGAGGCTATGCTTGACATAGCTGGCTCGGGTGCCGTGAACGGTGAAGCGCGCGCCGGGGGCGGAAACCAGGGTGCCGCCGTGGAGGATCACGCGGCACTCCCGATAGCGCAGCACGGCGTGGAAATAGTCGTCGACCCTGGCCCCCTCCCGTTGGCAGGCCAGATCGAGCGAGATGGCATCCGGCGTGCCGAACAGTACCAGGCTCTGGTCGAGCAGATGCGAACCGAGGTCGAACCAGGCACCGGCGCCGGGGGCGGGATCCTCACGCCAGCGCTGGGCGACCTCCGGCCGAAAGCGATCGAAATGGGATTCGAAATGGACGATCCTGCCCAGCGACTGACTGTCGATGAGATTGCGCACCGTCAGGAAATCCGAATCCCAGCGCCGGTTGTGGAACACCGACAGCAGGCGTCCGGCCTTGCTGGCCTGATCGCACAGCTTGCGGGCTTCGTCCGCCGTCACCGTGAAGGGCTTGTCGACCACGACATGCTTGCCTGCCGCCAGCGCCTCGCTGACCAGCGAATAATGCGTCGCGTTGGGCGTGGGGATCACGACCAGATCGATATCGTCGCGCTCGAACAGCGCCCCCGGCGTTGGCTCCACCGGCACGCTCGGCCAGTCGGCGTTCACCTTGCCGGCATCCCGGCTTGCCACCGCCACCAGAGACAGGCCTTCCTGCGCGGTGATCAGCGGCGCGTGGAACCGTTTGCTGGCCATGCCGTAGCCGACCAGCCCCACACGGATGGATCCCTTCATGCTGCTTCCCTTAGAGATGAATTCGCAATCGCTTCGCGGGGCGACCCGGCGAGGCGCACTCGCTTGCTAGGGTACCGCATCTCGAACGCCAAGAATCCATGGCGAGCCAGAGTCGATACTATTGGCCCTCGACGACGCTGAGCGATACGGTTAACCGTGACGCGCGTTCCGGTACGGTCCCATGACAACGCTGAACAAGATTCCCGGCTTCTGTACGCTATGCCGCTCGAGATGCGGCACGCTCAATCATCTCGATGGCGACCGGCTGATCAAGGTCGAGGCGTTGCCCGGCCACCCGACCGGGCGCGCCACTTGCGCCAAGGGGCGAGCGGCGCCGGAACTCATCGACGATCCGGCGCGAATTCTCCACCCGCTGCGGCGAACGCACCCCAAGGGCGCGGAAGACCCGGGTTGGGAGCGCATCGGCTGGGAAGACGCGCTGGCCCTCGTGGCCGAAAGATTGGCGTACTACCGGGACACGCACGGCCCGGAAAGCGTTGTCTTCAGCGTCACGACGCCCAGCGGCACGCCGATGAGCGACAGCATCGACTGGGTCGAGCGCTTCATTCGCCTCTACGGCAGCCCCAACACCCTCTACGGCACCGAGATCTGCAACTGGCACAAGGATGTCGCCCACCGTTTCACCTTCGGCTGCGGCATGCCGACCGCCGACTACGCCAACTCGAAACTCAACGTGCTGTGGGGGCACAACCCTTCACACGTCTGGCTCGCCCAGGCCGGGGAGATCGCCGCAGGCGGTGACAACGGCGCCAGGCTCCTGGTCGTCGACCCGCGTGAAACACCGCTGGCCAAAAGAGCCGACCTGTGGCTCCCCATACGCCCGGGTACCGATGGCGTGCTGGCGATGGCCATCGCCCGGGAACTGATTCGCCACGAGCGTTACGATCAGTCGTTCATCAGAAACTGGAGCAATGCGCCTCTGCTGGTGGACGAGGCGTCGGGAAAGTTCCTGAAAGTCTCGAACGGCAATTTTCTCGTCTGGCATCTCGAGAGCGGGCAACCCGTGGAGCTCGACACCCGGCTGCCACCGACCAACGACCAGACCCGGGCGCTGGCTCTGGAGGGCCGCTATCGCCTGGTGCGGGAAGGCACCGGGGCGTGTCATGCCCGCCCCGCCTTCGACCATTACCGCCGGGCGTGCGACGAGTGGCCACTGGAACGCGCCGCCGCCGTGACCGGACTCTCCACCGAGACCATCGTTCGTGCCGCCGAGATGATCGCCGAGGCCGGAGCGGCCGTGAGCTATCACGCCTGGACAGGAATCGGCCAGCACGCGAACGCCACCCAGACCGAGCGCGCACTGGCGACACTCTACGCACTGACCGGCAGTTTCGATCGGCCCGGAGGCAACCGCCAGTGGACCCGGCCACCGACCAACAGCGTCAATGACATGGAGCTGCTTGCCGAGACGCAGAGACGCAAGGCGCTGGGTCTCGACGCACGGCCGCTAGGGCCCGCGTCGAGCGGCTGGATCAGTGCCGAAGCCCTCTACGAGGCCGTCGAGACCGGCCTGCCCTACCGGCCCAGGATGCTGTTCGGTTTCGGCGGCAACTTCCTGGTCTCGCAACCCGATCCCGCCCGCGGCGAGCGCGCCCTTGCCGCGCTCGAATTCCACGTTCATTGCGATCTCTACCCCTCCCCCACCAACGCCTACGCCGACCTCCTGCTGCCGGTCGGGACGCCGTGGGAACGCGAGGGGCTGCGGGTCGGCTTCGAGATCGATCCCGACGCCGTCGCCCACGTTCAGCTGCGCCCGGCAATGGTGTCGCCGCGCGGCGAGGCGCGCCCGGACCATGCCATCGCCATGGCGCTGGGCTGCCGGCTGGGAATGGGCGAAGCGTTCTTCGACGGCGATATCGAACGAGGCTGGAACCATATCCTGGCGCCCTCGGGCCTCGACGTCGAACGCCTGCGCCAACGACCCGAGGGCTACCGGGTGGCGCTGACCCAGACTCCACGCGGCTACGCCATCCAGGACGCCTCCGGCCGGCCCAGGGGCTTCGAGACCCCGACACGACGGGTGGAACTCTACTCGCAGACGCTGGCCGATGCCGGTTATCCCGGTGTGCCCGCCTATCGACCATCCTCACTTCCCGAGCCACGCCTTCCGCTGACCCTGGTCAGCGTCAAGAACGGCTTCTACTGCCACAGCCAGCAGCGCCAGGTTGCCTCGCTGCGGCGGCGCTCGCCGGAACCGACGCTGACCATCGGTTCCGAGCTGGCGCGTGCCAGAGGATTGAACGCCGGCGACCGCGCGGAGCTGCTGGGCGTTCGAGGCTCGATCGTCCTCGACGTCGTCATCGACGAGACGCTCGCACCGGACCTGGTGATCACCGATTACGGCTGGTGGCAGGCCTGCGATGATCTCGGGCGTCCCGGTTCCCCGCTTCATGGCCCCGGTTCCCGCAACGTCAACGCCATCATCGACACCCGCCGGCGCGACCCGATCAGCGGCGCGTTGCCGCTGCGCTCGGCGCCGTGCGATATCAGGCGCTCCCAAACCGCCCCCGGGAGGTGGCAGGGCTATCGTCGCATGCGGGTGAGCGAGCGAATCGTGGAGACGCCGGAGGTCACCTCGTTCTGGCTGGAGCCGGCCGACGGCCTCAGCCTGCCCGACTACCTGCCCGGGCAGCACATCGCGACGCGCCTCACCCGGGACGGACGACATCTCCAGCGCAGTTATTCGCTCTCCGGCCCTGCCGACGCCTCGGGGCATCGGCGTTATCGTATCTCCATCAGGCGCGCGCCAGATGCGATGCAGTCGGTGGAGAGCGTTTCGGCCTACTGGCACGACCGGGTGGCGGTGGGCGACGAGGTCGACATTCAGGCGCCAGCAGGACAGTTCACGCTTCCGCGCCGCCATCGTCTGCCCATCGTGCTGATGGCGGGAGGTATCGGGATCACGCCCTTCCTGTCGCTGCTCGAGACGCTGTCACGCGAGACCTCTCCGCAGATGCCGGACATCACGCTGCTCCACGCCAGTCGCAACCGCCATCTGCACGCCTTTCGGGAACGCCTGGCGGAACTCGCGACGGCGCTCCCGAGGTTGCGCATCGTTACGGCCTATAGCGCGCCAGAGGAGGGAGACCGAGGCCACTCCATGAGCGGCCGAATCGACGGCGAGACCCTGGCGCGACTGCAACTGCCACAGGAGGCGCGTTACTACCTGTGCGCCAGCCCCGCGATGGTGGACGATCTCACCGCGGCCTTGCGAACGCGAGGCGTCGCCCCCCAGGCCATCTCCAGCGAGATCTTCCTCTCCCCGCCCGCGCCGGCGACTCGGGGACTGCAGCCGAGACGGATCCGTCTCGCGCGGACGGGATCCGAATTCGTCTGGCATCCGCAAGAGGGATCGCTGCTCGACAGCGCCGAGCGGCATGGCGTCGCCCTGCCGAGCGGCTGCCGGGTCGGTCAATGCGAGAGTTGCGCCGTCGGCGTGATCGCGGGGGAGGTGGACGCGCCGAGCAACGCCCTCGAAGCGGGCCAGTGCCTCAGTTGCCAGGCCGTCCCGCTCACCGACCTGACACTGGATGCCTGACTTTCATCCCGGCACATGACGAGGCACATGACGACGACCTGCGGGGCCGCCGACACGGGCTCTCGCTGACGGACTCACGCCTGGACCGCTCTCGCTGCCGAATGCCGTTGCCACGCCGACGGCAATCGCGCTTCCAGCCATCGGCGGACCGGCGCGACCACGAAGCGCTGCATCAGGAGCGCCAGGACGACGATCATGGCGAGGTGGAAGGCCATGGTCCAGAGCGGGATCGCGAACTTGAGCGCCACGTTGCTGCTGTCCACGACCCAGCTCTCGTGCCATCGCTGCAAGAGCCAGCGGGTCGCCCTCGCGGTCGGTCCGATCAGCGGCGTGTGCAGGGCGAAGATACACAGCGCGGACTCCCCCAGTCGCTGAGCCCAGGCTTTGACCGCCGCGCCTTGCGGAGCCGGGAAGGCACACACGCTGAGCAGCACCAGCGCCTGGAATGGCAGCAGCAGGCCATTGTGGGTCAGGTAGTAGAGATGCAGCCCGTCCATGTTCAACAGCAGGACCCCGACGGGGACGCCGCACAGGCCCAGCGCCAGCAGCGGGTAGCGGAACCGCCGTACCAGGTCGCCGACGCGCGGGGACTGCCAGGCGCGATAGAGCACGATGCCGGTCAGGAACTCTGGCAGCCGAAACAGCGGGTTGCGATGGAGCACGCCAACCGTCACGTAATCGAACGACCCCGCCAGCGTGGCGACGAGCGGCCCCAGCGCGTAGAGCCCCCAGATGCCCAGCAGCACCAGGCCCCAGCGCTGGACCCGCATCAGTCGCGGCCCCAACCACGGGAAGCAGGCGTAGAAGAAGAGCAGTGCGGAGATCGACCACGAGGCCCCGTTGAGCCACAGGAAGCGCGGCTCCCAGGCCTGGAGGAGCGTCAGTTGCAGCGCGATATGGCCAATGGCGCTGGGCCACGACAATCGCTCGGCGAAGTCGGCCCTCACCTCGTCGCTCAGGGGATAATAGGGGTGCGTATTGAAGTAGACATGAACTCCTTCGGGGCGAATGGGATACTGGATCAACAGCAATCCGATCGACAGCAGCATCGTCATGACATGAATCGGATAGAGATTGCACAAGCGTTTGGCGACGAACGCGGGGCCGTGCATCTTCATCTCCCCGGCGTGATCCAGCGCCACGTGGGCGAGCAGGAACCCGGACAGCAAGAAAAAGGTGCTGGTGGCGAAAAAGCCCATACCGATGAAGCTTCTCAGCATCCCCGGCATGTCGCTATAGATGCCGCCGAAGTGATAGGCGACCATCCACAACGCCATTAGAAAGCGCAGCCACTCCAGGCCGTAGTATCGCTGTCGTTTGATAGTGGACATCCTGTCACCTCCTTTCTTACCGCCGGACAGTGCCTGACGACGTGATCGACGGACGAGGCGCATCTCACGCCAGTGAGCGCGATACCGAAACGGCGCCGTGGAAGAACGGCTAACGCGATGCGAAGCGATTGCGCGGGGTCGTTATGACGTTATTATCGAAGGGCGGGGGCGCGCCGCGACGGTAGGCACGGATCGTGTCATGATCGTCGTCAAAGTGTAACAACATCGCAACAGAAACCGCTCGGCGGCCCCGGGAATCACTCTTTTTTACACAAACGCCCTGGCGCTGTCGCCACCAGCAGACACCTGGCCACCGCGCTGACGGGTCATCGGGACGCGCCCTCGGATTCCCTCGACCCTCAAGCGCCCCGCGCGGGTTGTCTTTGCGCACCCCCACACTCATCTCGACCAGGAGTTACCATGAACCAGCAATCCCCCGTCGCTTTCATTACCGGTGCCACCTCGGGATTCGGACGTGCCTGTGCCCACCGCTTTGCCCAAGCCGGCTGGTCACTGGTCCTCAGCGGCCGTCGCCAGGAGCGGCTGGAGGCGGTCAAAAGCGAGTTGGAGAGCCAGGTCCCGGTGCACGTCGCCACACTGGACGTACGCGACCGGGAGGCGGTCGCCCGGGTGGTGGAGGAGCTGCCCTCGGATTTCAAGGCGGTGAAGGTGCTGGTCAACAACGCCGGACTGGCCCTGGGTGCCGGCCCGGCCCAGGAGGCCAACCTGGACGACTGGCAGACGGTGATCGATACCAACATCACCGGCCTGGTCAACGTGACGCGAACGCTGTTGCCGACGTTGATCGATGTCGGGCGCGGCGCGACCATCGTCAATATCAGCTCCACCGCGGCGCTATGGCCCTACCCCGGCAGCCATGTCTACGGCGCGTCCAAGGCGTTCGTCAATCAGTTCTCCTACAACCTGCGCTGCGATCTCAAGGGCACCGGGGTTCGCGTCACCGATATCGCCCCCGGCATGTCGGAAACCGAATTCACGCTGGTCCGGATGAAGGGCGACCAGAGCGCTCACGACAAGCTCTACGGCGGCGTGGAGCCTATCCAGCCGGAAGATGTCGCCGAACAGGTCTTTCTCGCCGCGACGCTGCCGCCGCACCTCAACATCAACCGTCTCGAGCTGATGCCGGTCTGCCAATCCTGGGGCGGTCTGTCGGTGGATCGGGGCTGAGACACACCGGCGGGAGGGGCCCGGCACTGCCGGGAATCGCTTTCCGTGAGGCGCCAGCAGTTCGGGACACCGGCCGCTGCCCCACAATTTCCACGACGGATCGACATGACTGAATCCTCCTTCGCAGAGCCATCCGCTCGCCGGCGTCAGCCGTTGTGGCTCTCGACGGCGCCGGGCCTTTTCCTGCTGTTGTGGTCGCTGGGATTCCCGGTCGCCAAGATCGGCACGCAGCACGTCGATCCGCTGCTGTTTCTGGGGCTTCGCTTCGCGCTGGTGCTGCTGATCATGCTGCCGGTCTGGCTATGGCTGCGCCCACCGATGCCGGCCAGGCTCGGCGCCTGGGGCCATCAGGCGATGGTCGGCTTCCTGATCCAGACCGTCTACTTCGGCTGCTGCTACAGCGCCTTCGCCCTCGGCAGTTCCGCCGGCGTGGTGGCACTGATCGTGTCACTGCAGCCGATACTGGTCGCCCTCGCTGCCCCGGCCATGGTGGGAGAAACCATCGGCAGGCGGCGCTGGATCGGCTTCCTGCTGGGCTTCGTGGGCGCCGTGGTGGTCATCTTCGGTCGCTCGACCGTGGAAGGCACGACGGTCGGCGGCTTGCTGCTGGCGCTGGCCGCCCTGCTGGGGATGAGCGGTGCGACACTCTACGAGAAGCGCTTTGGCGAGCCACTCCATCCGATCAGCGCCAATCTCATCCAATACCTGACCGGCTTGATCACGACACTGCCGCTGATCGCGCTCTTCGGCCACTTCACGCTCGAGCTGGACGGCGCGCTGGTCGGATCGCTGGCCTACCTGGTCATCGGCAACTCGTTGATCGCCATCTCGCTGCTGCTGGCGATGATCCGCCGCGGCGAGGCCTCCCGGGTATCCGCCCTGTTCTACCTGGTGCCGCCCTGCGCCGCGCTGTTCTCCTGGTGGCTCATCGACGAAGCCATGCCACCCGTTGCCTGGCTGGGCATGGCCATCGCCGCCGTCGGGGTGGCCCTGGTCAGTGGCCGGCGAAGGCGCCGCTGAAGAGACTCGACGTTGACGACACCGGGCTCGCGACGCACCATGAGCCATGATTCGGAAATCGCTTCACGACCAGGCCAATCCCACCATGTCCACTGCCGACGAGCGCCAGACGCTCCACCTGCCCCCAGGGCACACCAAGCTGCTGCTTCACTCCTGCTGCGCCCCCTGCTCGGGGGAGGTCATGGAAGCGCTCCACGCCTCCGGCATCGACTACGCGATCTTCTTCTACAACCCGAACATCCACCCCAAGAAGGAGTACCTGCTGCGCAAGGAGGAGAACATCCGCTTCGCCGAGCAGCACGGCATCGAATTCATCGATGCCGACTACGATACCGACAACTGGTTCGCCCGTGCCAAAGGGATGGAGTACGAACCGGAGCGCGGCATCCGCTGCACCATGTGCTTCGACATGCGCTTCGAGCGCACGGCGCTCTACGCCAGGGAGAACGGCTATACGCTGATCTCCAGCTCGCTGGGCATCTCGCGCTGGAAGGACATGAACCAGATCAACGACTGCGGCCACCGCGCCGCCGCGCCCTACGAAGGGATCGAGTACTGGGATTACAACTGGCGCAAGAAAGGCGGGTCGAAGCGCATGATCGAGATCAGCAAGCGCGAGCGTTTCTACCAGCAGGAGTATTGCGGCTGCGTCTATTCGCTACGCGACTCCAATCTCCACCGCAAGGCGCAGGGCCGCGACCTGATCCAGCTCGGCGTCCAGTACTACGGCGATGACGAGTGACGAGAGCCCCTCGCCATCAGCTTTTCGCTATCAACAGCGCGCCGGCGCCGATCATCAGCGAACCGGCGCCCCGGTTCAATCTGCGCTGTGCCCGGGTCGACCGCAGGGCTCTCCGCGCTCTTGCGGCACCGACGGCGACCAGGCAGAGCCCCGCCATCAGACCAGCGACCGTCAGCATGACCAACAAGGCCAGGGCGGAACCGCCGAGCCGCTCCAGATCGACGAACGTGGGCAGGAAAGCGATATAGAACAGGATCACCTTGGGGTTCGAGGCGGAGATCAGAAATCCCTGCGCCACACCGGCCAGATTGCCGCCAGGCTTGCCGGGCGAGGCCACCTCCGCGTTCTGCACCGGGGCTCTCCATAGTTTCCAGCCGAGATAGAACAGATACAGCGCCCCCAGCACGCGAATCACGCCGAAGACTTCGCCCCAGTGCTCCGCGATGGTGGCCAGGCCGAAGGTCGCGAGCAGCAGGTAGAGCACGTCGCTGAGTGTCATGCCCACCGCCATCGGCAGACATCGACGAAACCCCGCGTTCATACCCGTGGCGATCAGGGCGAACACTCCCGGGCCCGGCGTGATGGCAAACAGGAAGATGGCCAGCAGATAGGTGACGGCGCTTTCGAGAGCCATGGCGATCGCGTTCCTTTATCGACGAGCGTCGATTATCCGATTCCGGCCAGCGGCAGCGCAAGTGCACTGCCGCCAATGGCGTCGTCCGGGCACGCCTCGAGAGACCACGGTCTCAGCGGCCGAAGACCACCCTGGAAACGTCTTGGTAGACCTTGGCGAAATGCACCGTCACTCCCGCCTTGAGATAGTCCGGCAACTCGTCGTAATCGCGCTTGTTGGCCTCCGGCAGGATCAGTTCGAAGATCTCGCTGCGTCGGGCGGCAATCACCTTCTCGCGGATGCCGCCGACCGGTAGCACCTGCCCGGTCAGCGTCAGCTCGCCGGTCATCGCCAGCGGCCGGTCGATGCTCTGGTTCCGGGCCAGCGACATCAGCGCCGTGGTCATGGTGACGCCCGCCGAAGGGCCGTCCTTGGGCGTCGCCCCCTCCGGCACGTGGAGATGGACGAACGCTTCGTTGAAGAAGTCGGCGTCGGCGCCATATTCGCCCAGGTGGCCCAGGGTGTAGCTGTAGGCGATATTGGCCGACTCCTGCATCACCTCGCCCAGCTTGCCGGTGAGCTTGAAGCCACGGGTCAGCGCATGCACCTTGGTCGCCTCGATGGGCAAGGTGGCACCGCCCATGGCCGTCCAGGCCAGTCCGGTGACCACGCCAACGCCCTTGAGCACCTTCTCCTTGCGGAACAGCGGCGCGCCGAGGAACTCCTCCAGGTTGTTGACCGAGACCTTGACCGTCTCCTGGTTCTGCTCGAGCATCTTCACCGCCGCCTTGCGCACGATCCGGTGCAGCTGCTTCTCCAGCTGTCGGACGCCGGCCTCGCGGGCGTAGCCCTCGATCACCTGCTTGAGCGCGGCATCGGTCAGGTTGATGCGTTTCTTGGGGATGCGATCACGCTTCAACAGCTTCGGCCACAGATGGTGCTTGGCGATCGCCACCTTCTCCTCGGCGATGTAGCCCGAGAGCCGGATCTGCTCCATGCGATCGAGCAGTGGCCCGGGAATGGTGTCGAGCTGGTTGGCGGTACAGACGAACAGCACCTTGGAGAGGTCCAGCCGCACGTCGAGGTAGTGATCGAGGAAATCGACGTTCTGCTCGGGGTCGAGCACCTCCAGCAGCGCCGAGGCCGGATCCCCCTGGAACGACTGTCCCATCTTGTCGATCTCGTCGAGCATGATCACCGGATTCTCGACCTCCACCTCCTTGAGCGCCTGCACCAGCTTGCCCGGCATGGCACCGATATAGGTGCGTCGAGAACTTGCGCCCCAGGGCATCGGCGATGGAGCGGCCGACGGAGGTCTTGCCCACCCCGGGCGGGCCGACCAGCAGCACGATGGAACCGCCCACATCGCCCTTGAACGACCCCTCCGCCAGAAACTCGATGATGCGTTCCTTGACGTCGTTCAACCCGTCGTGATCGCGATCGAGCACGCCGCGGGCCCGCTTGAGATCGAGCTGGTCCTCCGAGGTGATGCCCCAGGGCAACGACGTCAGCCAGTCGAGATAGTTGCGGGTGGTGCCATACTCCGGCGAACCGGTCTCCAGCACCGACAGCTTGTTCAGCTCGTCGTCGATGCGCTCCTGAACCCGCTCCGGCACCCGCAGCGCCTCGAGACGGCCGCGGAAGGTGTCGACGTCGCTCTCGCGATCGTCCTTGGAGATACCGAGCTCTTTCTGGATGACCTTGAGCTGCTCGCGCAGGAAGAACTCGCGCTGGCGCTCCTGCATCTGCGAGTTGACCTGTTCGCTGATCTGGTTCTGCAGCTGGGCGACCTCGATCTCCTTGCGCAGCAGCGGCAGCACCTTCTGCATCCGATCCATGATCGGCAGGGTCTCGAGCACGTTCTGCAGCTCCTTGCCCTTGGCGGAGGTGATGGCTGCAGCGAAATCGGTCAACGGACCCGGTTCGTGCGGGCTGAAGCGGTTGAGATAGCTCTTCAGCTCCTCGCCGTAGAGGGGGTTGATGGGCAGCAGTTCCTTGATGCCGTTGATCAACGACATCGCGTAGGCGCGCGCTTCCTCCGCCTCGGCATCGACCGGCTCGCGAGGATAGGAGACCTCCACCAGGTAGGGCGGTGTCTTCGACAGCCAGCGGTGAATGCGAAAGCGCCGCATCCCCTGAGCGATGAACTGGATCTGCTGTTCCTCGGTCTGGTTGCGATGAACCTTCACCGCCGTGCCGATCTCCGGGAAGCTGCCGGGGTTCAATTCCTCCATGCCCACATCGCCCACGAACGCCACGCCCACCATGTGATGGGGGGTGTTGGCGACGCGCTTCATCGTCTCCTCCCAGCGCTGGCGCTGGATGATCAGCGGCTGCACCTGGGCGGGGAAGAAAGGACGGTTGTGGATGGGAAGGAGATAGATCCGTTCCGGCAGATAATCACCGGAAGGGACGACGGCACCGGCGGCTCGCTGCGACTTGGGGTCGCCTCCAACGGCGTCCTGGCTGGCTTCGAAGTAGTCCGTGGCGTCGCGGTCGTGTTCGCTCATCATTCACCCTGAGTTCGAGGCCAAAGCTGGCCGAATGACCAAGGGATGTGGGCACAGGGGCGGGAGTTCAAGTCGGCGACCGGAGATCGGCGCGGAAATCGTCGGGCCGCGCTCGAAAGCGCGGCCCCGTCAGGCATCTGGACGCTGTCAGTTCGAGTCGTTCGTCGGCGGCAACAGCGGTATCCGCTGACCATCGACGTCGAGGACGCCATCCGCCAGTTCGACCTGTAGCGGATCGCTGCCCAGCGGCAGTCCGAGCGTCATCAGCAGCATGGCCGGCGCACCCTCGAGGGTGAGGCTGCCCTGCAGGCGGCGGAGGAGCCCACGCTCCAGCGCCTCGTCGCCCATCGTCTCGGGATCCCACGCTTCGATGCCGGCGCCATCGACACTGAGTTCGCCCTCGCCGCGCATCTTCATGCCCAGCATCGGGCTGTCGGCGCTGAGACTCTCCAGCGACAGGCGCGGCGACCCGGCGAGCAGCGCCTGGATCGACGGCTGCAACGGCGCCAGTGCGGACTCGAGCGCCTGATCGTCATCGGCGTCGGCGGCGGTCTGAATGGCCGTCAGGTTCTCTTCCAGCGCCTTCGCCAGAGCCCGGTAGGCGTCACCGTCGACCCGATCCAGCGCCAGCGTGAAGCCGCCGCTGAAGACCGACTGATCCTGGATTCGGGTATCGCCCAGGTCGGCCTTCAGCTGCATCGTCAACTGATCGGCGTCGAGCGTCGCATCCACCGCGTAGCCGATATCCCGGGTGACCACGCTGGGGCTGCCGCTGGGCGTGACCGTCGTGGTGGGGAACGTCAGCGCCATCTCCTGATGGAACGCCTGGTCGTCGCCCTCGAACGTTCCGGAAACCGTCGCCCCCTCGATCAGGACGTCGGTCTGATCGTCGGTCAATCGCAGCCGCGGAGCCTCTCCTTTCATGGTGACATGATCGCCGACCTGCTCGACGTCGAGCGTCGATTCGGCGGACTCCAGCTGCATGTCACGAGCCGGCGTCACCTCCCCCGCGACCTCGCGTGCCGGCACGGTGACCGTCTGCGAGAAACTCGGCAGGGTGAAGTGGCCCTCCAGCTTCTGCTCGCGGGTCAGGAAGCGCCCGCTCCAGGTCATCGGCCCCTGGCTCTCGAGCACGTCGCCGAATAGCGTCTGGCCCCCACCATCGCGTACCTGCGCCTCTCCATCCAGGGTCGTCTCGAGCAGGCCATGATTCGCCCGATAGGGGACGTCGACCGCGACGGCGTCAGCACCCCGCGCTACCGCGACATAACGCGCCTCGATGCGGCCGGATGAGTGAAACCAGCCGCTGTCGACCTCCTCGCGCGAGACCTCCCAGTCGGGGCGGGCGTCGAGCCGCGCGACCAGCTTGTCCATCTCGCTATCGAAGCGCTGGCTAGAATAGGCCTGGGTCCCCAGGTAGCCGCCGCCGGCCAACACGATCACGACCGCTCCTGCGATCATCCATTTACGCATGCACTGCTCCAGACGTTGACGTAAGAAACGCTGTTAGGAACCACTGCATAAATGCCTACAGGCGCGAATGGCTGTGTTGCGCGGTACTCGAGAACTCGCCTAACCCCATGTTATGTCTCGTTCTCTGCGTGCCGTGCGCCTTGCCCTTCATCGCCTTCGGCAATTTATTCAGCGTTTCCTTAGATCCACACTGACTCGGCCTGCATGGGACGTCGTCTTGTTTCGCTCGTGGCTCGTGGCTCGTGGCTCGTGGCTCAATGCAGCCAGAACCAGAGGTGCATCGTGCTCCAGGCGTATACGCCGGCGAGGATATCGTCGAACATGATGCCGATCCCCCCGGCGACCCGGCGATCCACCCAGCGAATCGGCCAGGGCTTGAGAATATCGAAGACCCGGAACACCACGAATCCCCACAGCGCGGCCTCCCAGGAAAACGGTACCGCCGCCATCGTGAGCCAGTAGCCCACGAACTCGTCCCAGACGATACCCGAATGGTCGTGCACCCCGAGATCGCGGGAGGTGGTTTCGCAGAGCCAGATCCCGACCAGCGTGGCCACGCCCATCAGCCCCATGTAGATCGCCAGCGGCAGTCCCGACAGCAACCAGTAGAAAGGTATCGCCGCCAGCGTCCCGAAAGTCCCCGGCGCGAACGGCACGGCGCCACTGCCCAGCCCGAAGGCCAGGAAATGGGTCGGTCGACGCCAGACACTGGCGGGAGCCCGGTTCATGGGAGAACCTCCGGAAAGTGATCCCAGCCCTGGCGCTCGAGATAGCGGGGTTCGATGCCGTGAATGCCCGCGGCAGCGACGATTCGTCCGATCGGCGTCAACGGCAGGTGGAGCGGCGCCAGGCGGCGCTGCGCCTCGGCGAGATCGGCGGCGGCCATCGTCACCAGCAGTTCGTAATCATCGCCACCATTGAGCACTCGCTCCCGCACCTCGTCCAGCTCAAGAGTCGCCCGCAGCGGCGTCGCCAGCGGCAATGACTCCAGGTCGAGCCTGGCGCCCACCCCGGAGGCCGACAGCACGTGCCGGAGATCCGCCAGCAGGCCGTCGGAGATGTCGATGGCGCTGGTGGCGAAGCCGCGCAGCGCCTCCCCCGCCGACAGACGAGGCTCGGGATGCAGATACGCCTCGAGCAGAGGGTGCCCCGGGTCGCGTTCGCCCTGCTGCCAACGGGCAAGGCCCGCGGCCGCGCGCCCCGGATAGCCGGTCACCGCGACCAGATCGCCTTCCCGGGCACCGCTGCGGCGCAGCGCCTGCCCGGCCGGCAGTTCGCCATGGACCGTCACGCCGATCGTCAGCGCACCGCGAGTGACATCGCCGCCGACCAGTTCGCAGCCGCTGCGTTCGGCCAACCCACGGAATCCGTCGGCGAAGGCCTCGATCCACACCGGATCGGCAGCGGGAAGCGTCAACGCCAGGCAGCACCAGCGGGCTCTCGCGCCCATCGCGGCGAGATCGCTCAAGGCCACCGCCAGGGCGCGATGGCCAATGGCCGCGGGCGGTGCGTCATGCGGGAAATGGACGTCGACCACCGACGTATCGACGCTGATCGCCAGCTGCTGCCCCGGAGAGGGTGCCAGCACGGCGCAGTCGTCGCCGTTACCGACGACGACATCGCTACGCCCGGCTGTCGCGGGTCGCGACAGGTAGCGAGCGATCAGGTCGAATTCGCTCAAGGAGGTGCGACTCATGTCAACGACGGCGTGCAGCGACCTCGGCGCCCCGCAGCCGCGAGGCGAGCTTGTCGAGTATGCCGTTGACGTATTTGTGGCCGTCGGTGGCGCCAAATATCTTGGCCAGCTCCACTCCTTCGTTGATCACGGCCCGGTAGGGAACCTCGGGACGGCGGGACAATTCGTAGGTGCCGAGGCGCAGAATGGCCAGCTCGATGCGGTCCAGGTCCTCCAGACGCCGATCGAGCAGTGGCGCGATCGCCGCGTCGAGCTCCGCGCGGTTGTTGGCCGTATTGTGAAGCAGGTCGTGGAACAGCGCCTTGTCGGCAATCTCCATCACCTTGTGCCAGTTCTCGTGATCCTCGAGATCCTCGTCGGCGATCTGGGAACGGAACTCGGCCTCGACGGCGGTGATCGACTTCCCGGTCATCTGCCACTGGTAGAGTCCCTGGACGGCAAGCTCCCGGGCTGCGCGGCGGGACTCCTGGGCCGGTGTCGGCTGACGTGACGGTGAACTCATGCCTCGCCTCCCAGTCGCTTGAACAGCGATACCATTTCCATCGCCGCCATGGCTGCCTCGGTGCCTTTGTTGCCGGCCTTGGTGCCGGCACGCTCGACGGCCTGGTCGATGGAGTTGACCGTCAGCACGCCGTTGGCGATGGGCGTCACGAACTCCAGTTGCAGGCTGCTCAACGACGAGTTGCAGTTGCCCGCGACATATTCGAAGTGCGGCGTGCCGCCACGGATCACCGCGCCCAGCGCGACGACGGCGTCGGGGCGGGAAACCTGCAGTACGCGCTTGACCGCCAGCGGCAGCTCCCAGGCGCCGGGGACGTGGATCAGCTCGATGTTCTCTTCACTGACGCCGTGCCGCGTCAGGCTGTCGACGGCACCCTCGACGAGGCTGTCGACGACATGGTGATTGAAGCGGCCCACGACGATGGCGTAACGGCCATCGACATCGGTGAACTGACCTTCCAGTTGCGCGATCGGTTGCATTGTCGGGTTCCGGATACACTGCGTCAGGTTCGTCAGTCACTCGAACCTGAACGCGATAAAACAGACTGATTGGCCGGCGCCAGAACCTAGCGCTCGGCGCGCGAAGCCGGCCATCTTACCATGGCCGCGCGGCCATACCATGCTCACACGAGCTGTGACTCGAATCTCGGTCAGGCGTCGCCGCTGACCAGTTCGACCACCTCGAGATCGAAACCGGAGAGCGCCGAGAAACGCCACGGCGAGCTCAACAGTCGCATCTTCCCGACACCGAGCTGACGCAGAATCTGCGCCCCGGTGCCGATGGAAAGGAAATTCCCGGCACCATCGGTGGCGCTGCTGCGCGGCGACGCCCCCCGCCCGAGGACGTCGTCGAGCTGCTGCTTGAAGTCGCCCGGCGGGCGCGCATCATCCAGCAGCACGAAAACGCCTGACTCCGCCCGGCCGATCTCGGCCAGTGCCGTGTGGGCGGTCCAGTGGCTGTCCGCCCGGCACAGGGCCAGCAGATCGCGGAGGGTATCGCCGCCATGCACCCGCACCGTCGTCGGCGTGTGCCGGGAGGGCTGCCCCTTGACCAGCGCCAGGTGATGCCTGTCCTGAACGGTGTCGTGGAAGACATGCATCGTCATGTCGCCGAAGGCCGTTCGAACCGGCATCTGCTCGACGGCGTCGACGGTGCGCTCGTTGAGCATGCGGTAGTGGATCAGGTCGGCAATGGTGCCGATCTTGATGCCGTGTTCCGCCGCGAACCGCTCCAGCTCCGGCCGCCTCGCCATGGTGCCGTCGTCGTTCATGATCTCGCAGATCACGCCCGTCGCCTCGAAACCGGCCATGGCGGCCAGGTCGCAGGCCGCCTCGGTGTGACCGGCACGGCGGAGCACGCCCCCCGGCTCCGCCATCAGCGGAAAGATATGCCCCGGCTGGACGATATCTTCCGGCTTGGCGCCACGCGCCGCCGCGGCACGCACGGTGAGAACGCGATCCGCTGCAGAAATGCCGGGGGAAACGCCGGTGGCGGCCTCGATGGAGACGGTGAACTTGGTGCCGTAGCCGGAGCCGTTGTCGCTGACCATCAGCGGCAGCTTCAACTGCTGGCAGCGCGCCTTCGACATCGGCTGGCAGATCAGGCCACGAGCGTGGCGGGCCATGAAGTTGATATGGTCGGCCTCGACACACTCGGCCGCCATGATGATGTCGCCCTCGTTCTCGCGATCCTCGTCATCCATCAGGATGACCATCCTGCCCTGCCGGATCTCTTCCAGCAGGACATCGATGCCGGCCAACTGATTCGATTGCGCTGTCGTCATTGATGACTCGTCCAATGAAACCGCCGTCCACTGAAACCGCCGTCTACTGAAACCCCAGGGGTCGATGCGGCACAGCCTACCTGTCGCGGGACGCGGACGCTACTGTCGGGTGGCGGCGACGCGGTGCGCTATCGGGGACGCCGCCACTCCGCCGGAGTCAGCCATCCCTGAGCGGGCGTGCCGAGATACGCCAGTCGTCACCCAGCGCCCGGATGTCGTCGATCTTCAGCCGCCGCTGCTGGCTCATCGTCGCCAGCCCCGGCAACGCGAACAGTGGCCGCGCCTCGCTGCCCAGCAACGTGGCCGCCATGAACAGTTCGAGACGGTCGACACAATCGGCCTCGAGCAGCGCGCCGGCCAGCGTGGCACCGGTCTCGACCAGCACCTCGCTGCAGGCTTCCCGGGTGGCGAGATGGCGCAGCAGGGCCGTGAACTCCACGCGCCCCTCGGCATTGGCCGGCATCACCACCACCTCGGCGCCAGCGGCCTCGAGCCTGCGACGCCGCTCGCTCATCTCCGCCTGGATCGTGAATACCAGCGTACGCCCCGGTTCGCTCAGGCACGCCGCCGCCAGCGGCATGCGCAACTGACTGTCGAGGATCACTCTGAGAGGCTGACGCCGGGCGATCGCTTCGGCATCGTCGAGCCCCAGTTGATCGGCGCGCACCGTCAGCCGGGAGTCGTCGAGGATGATTGACTCGACGCCCGCCAGAACCGCGCTGGACTCGGCCCGCAGTCGCTGGACCTGCCGCCGCGCGGCCGGACCGGTGATCCACTGGGACTCTCCGCTCGCCATCGCGGTACGGCCGTCCAGGCTCATCGCCATCTTCAGCGTGACCCTCGGCAACCCTTCGCGCATGCGGCGGATGAAACCGGGATTGAGCCGACTGGCGGCCTCTTCCCGCAGCCCCACGGCGACATCGACGCCGGCGTCGCGCAGCATCGCGAATCCCCGGCCCGATACCTGCGGGTTGGGATCTTCCATCGCCGCGACGACCCGGGTCACGCCCGCCTCGATCAAGGCCAGGCTGCAGGGCCCGGTGCGCCCGGTGTGCGAGCAGGGCTCGAGCGTGACGTAGGCGGTCGCTCCCCGAGCCGCCTCGCCGGCCATCCGCAGCGCGTTGATCTCGGCGTGAGGCTCGCCGGCCCGTACGTGAAAGCCTTCCCCGACGATCCGGCCATCCCTGACCAGCACGCAGCCGACCCGAGGGTTGGGATCACAGCTGTAGCGGCCCTGCCAGGCAAGCTGGATCGCCCGGTCCATGCAGGATTGCGGGGAGAGGGATTCGAGGATCGAGATGGACTCGGGGATCGATGACGACATGAGGGCTCGCTCGGTAGCAGGGAAAGCGAGGAGACGATAGTGACGGGACAGGCATCGACTCAGCGCTGGCCGCCCTCGTCACCCGACGAAAGATTCGGCTCCTGGGACAGCCGGTCGATCTCGGCGCGAAACTCGTCGAGATCCTGGAAACGGCGATAGACGGAGGCGAAGCGAATATAGGCCACGTGATCGAGGCGCTGCAGCGTCTCCATCACCTCTTCGCCCACTTCTCGCGCCTCCACTTCGCGATCGCCTCGGGCTCGCAACCGCTGGCGAATGCGCTCGACCGCCGCCTCGAACGACTCCACGCTGACGGGGCGTTTCTCCAGCGCACGTGCCATGCCCGCGCGCATCTTCTGCTCGTCGAAACCCTCGCGGGAGCCATCGGACTTGACCACCCGGGGCATCACCAGCTCGGCGGTTTCATAGGTCGTGAAGCGCTCTCCACACTCTGCGCACTGACGACGGCGACGCACCTGATCCCCCTCGGCCACCAGGCGGGAGTCGGTCACCTTGGTATCGTGCGTACCACAGAAAGGGCAATGCATCGTCGGGGTCTACCTGTCAGCGTGGGCGATGAGCGCGATCGCCGCTCTTGTTGATGAATGCGGTAAGAAGCCGTATGAGAACAAGAGTGTACCGGTTTGGGCAACATAGCGGAAATACGCGAAAAAGCCTCGGCCATTTTGATGTTGGCCCATCTTCTGCAAGGATGTTGTGACAATCTTTGACAACGACGTCCTTGACAACGACGCCTCGAATCCCAGATCGCGTACGTCAACCGCCGATACCAGGAATCGCCCATGCCCAGCCGTGTCGCGAATTATCCCGCGCTTTCCGAAGAAGCCTTCATGGCCCGCGCCAGCGCGCGCCTGGAGGAGGTATATGGTCCCCGCCGCGACGAGATCATGCGGCGCCTGATGACGCTGCTGATGCACCAGCGCAGTGCGCTGGACACCTCGCCGCGCCCCACCTGGAGCGAGCGCGACCAGATATTGATCACTTATGGCGACACCATCGTCGATGGCGAGCGTCCGCCGCTGGAGGTGCTGGACGACTTTCTCACCACGCGCCTCAACGGGACGTTCAGCGGCCTGCACATCCTGCCCTTCTTCCCCTGGAGCAGCGACGACGGCTTCTCGGTGATCCACTATCGAGAGGTGAACCCCAAGCTCGGGGACTGGCAGGATATCCGCCGCCTCGCCTCTCGGGTGGACTTGATGGTCGATCTGGTCATCAACCATGTCTCGCGCGATTCGCTGTGGTTCATCGACTATCTCTCGGGTACGCAGCCGGGGCGTGACTACTTCATCGAGATGGACCCGGAAACGGACCTCTCCATGGTTACGCGGCCGCGCAATTCGCCGCTTCTGGTACCGGTATCGACGCGTCGCGGCACGCGCCACCTGTGGGCGACCTTCTCCGAAGACCAGATCGATCTCAATTTCGCCAATCCGGACGTACTGCTCGAATTCATCGGCATCCTGCTCTTCTACGTCCAGCAGGGCGCTCGCATCATCCGCCTCGACGCCATCACCTACCTGTGGAAGGAAGTCGGCACCACCTGCGTCCACCTGCCCCAGACCCACGCCATCGTGCGCCTGCTGCGGGCGGTTCTGGATTTCATGGCACCGGGGACACTGCTGATCACCGAGACCAACGTGCCGCACCACGAGAACATGAGCTACTTCGGCCTCGAAAGACAGGGCCTCGAAAGACAGGGCAGGAGCGACGGCGAAGCGTCGCAATCGATGCCCGACGAAGCGCACATGATCTACCAGTTCACGTTGCCGCCCCTGCTGGTGCA
>NZ_CEXLVS010000029.1:0-6872 GCF_982684285.1 Salinicola sp.
CACTGCATCCCCGACGATCTCGAGCTCGACGCTGCCGCCCTGGTCGAGCGCTACTCCATCGCCGCCAACGTGCTCGCGCGGATGGCGCCACACCCGGGCGACCATCTGCTGGTGATCGGTGCCGGCGTGATCGGCCTGACCGTGCTGCAGATGGCGCGCGCCATGGGCCTCGAGGAGGTGATCGTCACCGACATCCTCGACGAACGCCTCGCCACGGCGCGCGAGCTGGGCGCCAGCCACGTGATCAACGGTCGCCGCGAAGATCTCGAACAGGCGGTGCTGGCCGCCACCGATGGCGAGGGCATTCCGCTGATCGCCGATGCCGCCTGCATACCGGCGATGCTGCCCGCCATGCTGCGGATGGCCTGCCCCGCCGGACGCATCGGACTGCTCGGTTTCAGCCCGACGCCCAGCGACCTGGTTCAGCTGGAAGTGATCAAGAAGGAGCTGACGCTGGTCGGCTCCCGCCTGAACATCCGCAAATTCCCGGAGGTGATCGAGCATATCGCCGCGGGTCGTCTCGAGCCCCGGGCGCTGATCAGTCATCGCGTCCCGCTCACCGAGATGCCCGGCGCCATCGATCTGCTCGAGAACCACCCGGAACGGGCGCGCAAGGTGCTGGTGAAAATCTCGCCTTGAGCGTCCGATCGAGTCCGCCACCCATGCCGGAAGAGACCCGGAACAGCGCTGGCCCGGACAACAACACCGACGCGTACCAACGCGACAGGAGACTCACGCCATGTTGACGACGACAACCCTCAAGCATCTGCTGGCCGGCGCTGCCCTCGGCGCCACGCTGCTGGGCAGCCACGCGGCAATGGCTGCGGACTACACGCTGAAATTCGGCCATCTGGCCAACGAGCAGAACATCTGGAACCAGGCCGCGCTGAAGTTCAAGGAGCTGGTGGAAGCCAACTCCGACGGCCGGATCGAGGTCCAGGTGTTCCCCAACGAGCAGCTCGGCAGCGAAATGGATGTGATCAACAGCATCCAGCTGGGCACCGCCGACATGACCATCACCGGCGAGAGTCTCCAGAACTGGGCGCCCAAGGCGGCGATGATGGCCGTGCCCTACCTGTTCCGTGATGCGGACCAGATGCGCAAGGCCGTGGAAGGTGACGTCGGCAAGCAGATCGAGGCGCAGATCACCGAGCGCACCGGGCTGGTGCCGATCGCCTGGTTCGAGCGCGGTCCGCGCGAACTGACCTCCAACCGCCCGATCAAGACCCCTGACGACCTCGACGGCCTGCGCATTCGCGTGCCCAACGTGCCGCTGTTCGTCGATACCTGGGAAGCGCTGGGCGCCCGCCCGACCCCGATGGCCTTCAGCGAAGTCTTTACCTCGCTGCAGCAGAACACCATCGAGGCCCAGGAGAACCCGCTCAGCCTGATCGAAAGCGCCAGCTTCAACGAAGTCCAGCAGTACGTGGACATGACCGACCACGTGCGCAGCTGGATCTACGTGGTGATCGGCAAGCAGAAGCTCGAGTCGATGCCGGACGACCTGCAGAGCGTGGTGAGAGACGCCGCCAGCGAGATGCAGTCCTATGAGGAAAAACTGTTCGTCGAGGACCAGAAGCGTCTCGAGCAGGCGCTCAAGGACAAGGGCATGGAGTTCGTCGAGGTGGATCAGGCCGCCTTCGCCAAGAAAGCCGAGCCCGCCGTGCTCGACGCCTTGAATGACGATCAAAAAGCGCTCTACAAGGCCATCCAGGATCTGTAATCCCCCTTCGGATTACCGCGCCAAGGCATGCGGGGGCAGCGCGATCGCCGCTCCCGTTTCTCATCTCGTTCGGAGACCGCCATGTCGGAACAAGAGACGGACATTCACCAGGACATCCAGGAAAATCTCGAGATACTGACTCGCGTTCCGCGACTGGGCGGCCCCATTGGCCGACTGGCCAACGCGCTCGACCGCGTTCTGCTGACACTGGCCGTCATCGCACTGGTGAGCCTGTCGCTGACCGTGCTGCTGCAGGTCGCGTCGCGCCTGTTCCTGCCCATCACGCTGTCGTGGACCGAAGAGCTCACCCGCTACCTCTTCATCTACATGGTGGCGCTGGGTGCCGGCGTCGTGCAGCACCGTCACCGCCACGTCAATGTGGAGCTGTTCCACGGCTGGCTCGGTTTCCGTGGTCGGGCCGCCTACCTTACGCTGATCTCGGCGATCACCTTCGCCTTCACGCTGGTGGTGCTGCCCAACGCCTGGCAGTTCGCCCAGATCGGCGCGTTCCAGACCTCGCCGACGCTGCGCCTCCCCATGCTCTACATCTTTCTCTCTTCGGTGGTGCTGTTCGGGGCGCTTCTGCTCTACAGCCTGATCGGCCTCGCCGAGGGCATCACCGCCATGGTTCGTGGCGACCGCGCCGAAGCCACCCGACAGGAGGCGCTCTGATGGAAATCGCCGTTCTCTTCATCACCTTTCTGGCACTGCTGCTGATCGGTCTGCCGATCGCCTTCTGCCTCGGCGTGTCGTCACTCGCCTACCTGATGCTTGGCGGCATCTCGCTGACCATCGTGCCGCAGCGCATGTTTTCCGGCATCGACTCCTTCGTGCTGCTCTGCATTCCCGGCTTCGTGATGGCCGGCAACCTGATGAACGTGGGTAATATCACCCAGCATATCGTGCGCTTCTCCAACGCCCTGGTCGGCCATATCCGCGGCGGCCTGGGCCTGGCCAACGTCGGCGGCTCGATGATCTTCAGCGGCATCTCCGGCACCGCGGTGGCGGACGCCGCCAGCATCGGCTCGGTGATGATTCCGGGCATGTCCAAGGCCGGCTACGACAAGCCGTTCGCCGCCGCCGTGACTGCCGCCTCCTCCACCATCGGCCCGATCATTCCACCCAGCGTGCCGATGATCATCGTCGGTTCGCTCTCAGGCATCTCCGTCGGCCGCATGTTCCTCGCCGGTGCGCTGCCCGGCCTGCTGCTGGGCGTGGCGATGATGATCACCGCGTACTGGCTGGCGGTGCGGCGCGGCTATCCCAAGGAGAAGCGTGCCACCGCCAGGGAGCTGCTCAAGGAGGGCCGCAGCGCGTTCTGGGCGCTGCTGATGACCTTCATCATCCTCTACGGCATCATCGGCGGCCTGTTCACGCCGACCGAGGCGTCGATCGTCGCCAGCCTCTACGCCCTGCTGGTGGGCACCTTCATCTACAAGGGCATCAACTGGCGCAACCTGGGCGGCATCCTTTCCGATACCGTCATCACCTCCGCCTCGCTGATGCTGCTGGTCGGCCTGGCCAATCTGTTCGGCTGGATCCTGACCAGCCAGCAGATCCCCCAGATGCTCGCCGATGCCATTCTCGGCATCAGCAGCAACCCGATCGTGGTCATCCTGATCCTCAACCTGATCCTGCTGTTCGTCGGCGCCTTCATGGAGACCATCGCCGCGCTGATCATCCTGTTCCCGGCCCTGCTGGGCGTGGCGACGGGGATCGGCATGGACCCGATCCACTTCGGCGTGATGGCGGTACTCAACCTGATGATCGGCCTGACCACGCCGCCGGTGGGCGTCTGCCTGTTCGTGGTATCGAGCATCGGCAAGCTGCCCATGCTGCGGGTGGCGAAAGCCATCGTGCCCTTCCTGATCTGCAACCTGCTCGTGCTGATGCTGGTGTCGTTCGTGCCGGCGCTGTCGCTATGGTTGCCCAATCTGCTGATGGGGAAATAGCCTCATGGCCGCAGCCGACATCCATATCGAGCGAGAACCGAGCCGACGGCCCCCGAGCGGGATCGGCATCGTCCACCTGGGCCTGGGCGCCTTTCACCGCGCCCATCAGGCGGTGTACCTGCAGCGACACCTCGACCGAACCGGTGCGGACGACTGGGGCATCAGCAGCGCCAATATCCGCGCCAATCGCACCCTGGTCGATCAACTGCGCGACGGCGACTGCCGCTATCACGTGGCCGAATTCAGCGACAGCGAGCATGTCACGCTGCGGGAGGTCACCGCCATCCGTGAAGCGCTCTACGCGGGGCCGGACGGCCCGGACCGGGAACGGCTGCTGGCGCGGATGAGCGATCCCGCCGTGCGCATCGTCACCCTCACCGTGACCGAAAAGGGCTACTTCCTCAGCCCGGGCAGCGGCGAGCTGCTGACCGACTCGCCAGCGATCGCCCACGACATCGCCCATCCCGAATCGCCGGATACCGCACCGGGCATGCTGTTGGAGGCACTGGCGCGACGCCGCTCGGCAGGCGTCCCACCGTTCGCCGTGCTCTGTTGCGACAACATGCCCCATAACGGCCGGCGCACGCGGCGTGCGGTGGTCTCGCTGGCCCGGCATCGCGATGGCGAACTGGCCGACTGGATCGACGCCAGCGTCGCCTTCCCCTCGAGCATGGTGGATCGCATCGTGCCGGCGATGACCGACGCGGACAGAACACGCCTGGCCGGACTGGGCATCGACGACCCTGCCGCCGTGGTCTGCGAGACCTTCAGCCAGTGGGTGGTCGAGGACGATTTCCCGCTGGGCCGGCCGGACTGGGGGGCCGAAGGCGTCGAGATGGTCGCCGATGTCACCCCGTTCGAGACCATGAAGCTGCGTTTGCTCAACGGCGCCCACTCGCTGCTCGCCTATCTCGGCGCGCTGGCCGGTATCGAGACGGTGGACGCCGCCGTCGCGCGCCCCGCTTTCCGCCAGTTGCTCCGGCACTACTGGCAGCAGGACGCGATCCCGACGCTGTCGTTGCCGGCGGCAACCGATGTCGCTGCCTACACCGACGGTCTGCTGGCCCGCTTCGGCAACGACAGCCTGCGTCATCGACTGCAGCAGATCGCCATGGACGGCTCCCAGAAGCTGCCCCAGCGCTGGCTGGCCGGCGGTGTCGAGCGGTCGATCGACACCGCCGACATCAACGTAACCGCGCTGGGCGTTGCCGGCTGGATTCGCTACACCGCCGGCACCGACCTCAGCGGCCAGCCGCACCCGGTGGACGACCCCATGGCCGAGACGTTCGCCGCGCTCCATCGTCGCCATGGCGACGACCACGCCGCGCTGATCGACGCCTTCCTCGCCCTCGAGGCCGTCTTCCCCGCCGCGCTGCGCGACGATCGACGGTTCGCCCGGCAGATCCTCGAAGCGCTGACGCGACTGGAGAGCGGCGGCGTGGAATCGGCCATTGCCACTTTGACACTCAACGCTTCTGATCGGGACGCTTGATCATGGAACATACCTGGCGCTGGTTCGGCCCGGCCGACCCCATCACCCTCGACGAGATTCGCCAGGCCGGCGCGACCGGCATCGTCACGGCCCTGCACGAGATCCCCAACGGCGAGGTGTGGCCGGTGGAAGCGATCGTCGAGCGCAAGCGCCTGATCGAAGCGGCGGGACTCACCTGGTCGGTCGTGGAGAGCGTGCCGGTACACGAGGCGATCAAGCAGGACCTGCCGGCAGCCGCGCGCTACATCGACAACTATCGTCGAACGCTTGCCAACCTCGGCGAATGCGGTATCGATGTGGTCTGCTACAACTTCATGCCGATCCTCGACTGGACCCGCACCGACCTCGCCTGGCCGTTGTCGAACGGCGGGACGGCGCTGCGCTTCGACCAGACCGCCTTCGCCGCTTTCGATCTCTTCCTGCTCGAGCGCGAGGGTGCCCAGGCGGATTACGGCAACGCCGAGCGGGAAGCCGCCAGCGCCTATCTCGATACGCTCGACGCCGCGGCGCGAAAGCGCCTGATCGATACCGTCATCGCCGGACTGCCCGGCACCGAGGAGCACTACACGCTCGAGGACTTCCGCCGGGTGCTGGATGGCTATCGCGGGATCGACGCCAACCGGCTGCGCGACAATCTGGCAGCGTTCCTGCGCGCCATCGTCCCGGCGGCAGAGGAAGCCGGGGTCCGCCTGGCGATCCATCCGGACGACCCACCCCGCGAGCTGCTCGGGCTGCCGCGTGTCGTGTCGACCGCCGAAGATGCCCAGTACGTACTCGATAGCGCGCCGAGTCCTGCCAACGGCCTGACCTTCTGCACCGGTTCCTACGGCGTTCGCGAAGACAACGATCTCGTCGCCATGGCCAGGCGGTTCGCGCCGCACATCCACTTCGTGCACCTGCGCGCCACCCGCCGCGAAGCCGACCCGCTCAGTTTCCACGAGGCCGAGCATCTGGACGGCGACGTCGACATGGTGGGCGTGATCGGCGAGCTGGTTCACGAACAGCGGCGTCGCCAGCGTGAAGGCGGCCACCGCCTGCCCATGCGCCCCGATCACGGTCACCACCTGCTCGACGATCTGAAGCGCGACAGTCGCCCCGGCTATCCGCTGATCGGCCGGCTCAAGGGGCTGGCCGAACTGCGCGGGGTGGAAGCGGCGATGCAGCACTGGATCCCGTAGCGGCCGTCTCGGCATCACGCCGAGGCGAGCGCTACCCAATTGCGGTCGGCGCCGATAACGCCCGACCGCCAGACCCTGGAGTCATCGAGATGACAGTCAAAGAGCAACAACAACGGCCCTCGAGTGCTTCCTCAGCCACCACTGGCCTCTCTCGGCGCACTTTCCTGCAGGCGGTGGGCGCCAGCGCGGCCTGGGCGGTCAGCGCGCCGGGCGTCTTCGCCCAGAACACCGCATCGCAGGCCGACCCGAACGCACCGGCCGCATCACGCTATCTGTACGTCGGCACCTATTCGGCGCCGAACACGGCTCCCGGTGGTGTCGCCCCGAGCCGCGCCGAAGGCCTCTACGTCTACCGCCTGAATCACGCCACCGGCGATCTGAGCCACGTCCAGACGGTCACCGCCGACAACCCGTCGTTTCTCGCCGTGGCGCCATCACAGCGCTATCTCTACTGCGTCAACGAACTCGGCGCGGACGCCTCCGGCGAGCCGCTGGGCCGGGTCAGCGCTTACGCGATCGACCCCGAC
>NZ_CEXLVS010000029.1:6882-18761 GCF_982684285.1 Salinicola sp.
CGACCCGCGGCACCTGGCCCTGCCACTGCGCCGTTCACCCCTCGGGCGGGCACCTGCTCGCGGCCAACTACGGCACCGGCACCTTCGCCGTCTTCCCGCTGGGCGAGGATGGCCGAATCGAGCCGATGAGCGACCTGTTCCAGGCGCCGGGCAATGGCGGCGGGCCCGACCCGGTACGCCAGGAGGGGCCCCACGCCCACATGATGCTCGCCAACCCCGGCGCCCAGCACGTCTTCGGGGTGGACCTGGGCGGCGATACGCTGCTGGCGTGGCAGCTCGACCCGGCGACGGGCAAGCTGGCACCCGGCCCGGTGCCGCGGGCCAGCGTGCCTTCCGGCAGCGGCTGTCGCCACCTGGCGTTCCACCCCGACGAGCGCCGGGCCTACGTGATCAACGAGCTCTCTTCGACCATCGACGTGTTCGACTTCGAGCCCCGCCGAGGCGCCTTCATCTGGCGCCAGTCGATCTCCACGCTGCCCCCAAACACCCCCTTCACCCGTCCCGCCTTCAATCCCGACAACCCGGGCGACGTGCCGACAGGGACGAACACCACCGCCGAAATCCGGGTTCATCCCAGTGGACGCTGGGTCTATGCCACCAATCGCGGGATGGACAGCATCGCCATGTTCGCGGTCGACCCGAACTCGGGGCGTCTGGCCTCCACGGGCTGGGTCCAGAGCCGGGGGCAGATCCCCCGGGGCATGAACATCGAACCGTCCGGCCGCTGGCTCTACGTGGGCAATCAGAACTCGGACACCATCGCGGTGTTCCGCATCGGCGCAGACGACGGCCAGCTCGAAGGCCCGATCAAGCTGATCGACAGTCCGGTGCCGGTCGATTTCGCCTTCGGCCCCGCGGTGCGCTAAGGCAGCGGTGGAAGCGGCTCGGTTGGCGTCCGTGCATGGCGAGGGACGCCGACTGGGCTATGGTGAAACCACACCTTCACCTCTCGGAGCCATCATGAACCGACTGCCTTCGTTCGATTCGCACAAGCGCCTGGCCACCCTGGCCATCGCCGTCGCCCTCGGCGGCGGTGTCCCCAGCGCCCTCGCCGCTGACCCCGACACCGCATCGGCGCAGACCGAGCGCCCCCGGGTGCTCAGCGGCGACGAGATCCAGCAGCAGGTCTGGGGGCATCGCGTCCAGGGCGCCATGGCGGGCGGCCAGCAGTACGACGAAGTCTATCGCCAGGACGGCAGAATCGAGGGCGACGGCTACACCGGGCAGGCCACGATCGTCGACGATCGCATGTGCTTCGACTACGGCGACGACAAACCGACCTGCTATGGCGTCCGCCACGACGGTGACGACAGCATCGAGTGGCTCGACGGTGACGTCGTCGTCGGCGAGGGAGAGCTCGGCAACGCCGAGTGATCGCCACGGGCGGCCGCTGCAACGGCGGTCGCCACTTTTGCCTCACCGTTACGCAACCCGCGACCGCAGTGGTATGGTAACGGCCGAACCATCAGGACAGATCCCATGTCGCTACCGATTGGTCCGGGATTGGCCGGAACCCGCATTCTGCTTGGCATCAGCGCCGGCATCGCCGCCTACAAGAGTGCCCATCTCGCCCGCCTGTTGAAGAAGTCGGGCTTCGAGGTGCGCGTGGTCATGACCGAAGGCGCCCAGGCTTTCATTACCCCGCTGACACTGCAGGCGTTGACCGGCGAGCCGGTGCGGACGTCGCTGCTGGATCCGGAAGCCGAAGCCGGCATGGGCCACATCGAGCTGGCGAAATGGGCGGATGTCATCCTGATCGCCCCCGCCACCGCCGACCTGATGGCACGGCTGGCCCACGGTCACGCCGACGACCTGCTGACCACCCTCTGCCTCGCCACCGAAGCTCGCTGCCTGATGGCGCCCGCCATGAACCAGGCGATGTGGCGTCATCCGGCGACCCTGGCCAATGCCGACCGGCTGGTTGAGCTGGGCTGGACCCTGCTGGGCCCCGACGCCGGCGACCAGGCCTGCGGCGACGTCGGCCTCGGCCGCATGCTGGAGCCGGAAACCATTCTCGCCCAGCTGCTGGGCGAGCTCGAGCCGGCCCGGGACGAGGCGCTCCGGGTGATGCCCGTGCACCGGGATCTGGTCGGCAAGCGCGTGGTCATCACCGCCGGGCCGACCCGCGAAGCGCTGGACCCGGTGCGCTATCTCTCCAACCACAGCTCCGGCAAGATGGGCTACGCCCTGGCCGCGGCCTGCGCCGAGCGTGGCGCCAGCGTCACGCTGGTCAGCGGGCCGGTGACGCTCTCGACGCCACCCGGTGTCGAACGGATCGAGGTGATCTCGGCTGTCGAGATGCTGACCGCGGTCGAATCCTGCATGCCCTGCGATCTGTTCATCGGTTGCGCCGCGGTGGCCGACTATCGCGCCGCCGCCATCAGCGAACACAAGCTGAAGAAGACGGAAGACGCCAGCGGGCTGACCCTCGAGCTGGTGCGCAATCCGGATATCGTCGCCACGATCGCGGCACGCCCGGACCGACCGTTCACGGTCGGCTTTGCCGCCGAGACGCAGGCACTGGAGACGCACGCCGGCAGCAAGCTCGAACGCAAGCGCCTGGATCTGGTCGTCGCCAACGATGTCTCCCGCGAGGGGGTCGGTTTCGGCGGCGACGACAATGCCGCCACGCTGCTGTGGAGAGAGCGGGAGCGGACTCGGCGCCACGCGCTACCGCGGCAGCCCAAGACGGCGTTGGCCAACGCCATCGTCGACCACATTGCCGACCGGATGCGCTAGCGCATCCGATCCGCGCCCCAGCGGTGGTAAACTGGGCGACTTGCTCGTCATCTCACTTCATGCGCCATCAGGAACGACGCTACATGTCACTCAGCACTTCGCCCGCCAGACCCAAGCTCTCGGTCAAGATTCTCGATGAGCGGGTACACGACTACCCGCTGCCCCACTACGCCACCGCAGGCAGCGCCGGCATGGACCTGCGCGCACTGCTCGACGACGCGTTGACGCTGGCTCCCGGTGACAGCGCCCTGGTCCGCACCGGCCTCGCCATCCACATCGGCGACCCGGGGCTGGCCGGCGTGGTATTGCCGCGCTCCGGACTCGGCCACAAGCACGGCATCGTGCTGGGCAACCTGGTCGGGCTGATCGATTCCGACTACCAGGGCGAGCTGATGATCTCGGTGTGGAACCGTGGCCGGGACACTTTCGTGCTCGAGCCCGGCGAGCGGCTGGCGCAGTACGTGCTGGTGCCGGTGGTCCAGGCCGAGCTCGACATCGTCGAGGAGTTCGTCGCCACCGAGCGCGCGGGCGGCGGGTTCGGCCACTCCGGCCGGCAGTGAATCGTCTCCCGTCTCCCACAACCGCTCTCTGCGAGGACATGTCACGTGGCGCTAAGCGCAACCATCTATAAAGCGAGACTCAACGTCAGCGATCTGGATCACCACTACTATGGCGATCATGCGCTGACCGTGGCCTGTCACCCGTCCGAGACGGCGACGCGCCTGATGGTGCGCCTGCTGGCATTCATCGACAATGCCCACGCCATCGGCACGGACAACGATCTCGCCATGACGCGCGGCCTGAGCAGCGAAGACGAGCCGGATCTCTGGCTCAAGGCGGCGGATGGGCGAATCCTGTCATGGATAGAGCTGGGCGAACCGTCGCTGAAGCGCATCAAGCAGGGCCTTTCCCGGGCGGAACGGGTGCTGGTCTATCCCTATGCGCCGCGCAGTGCCGCACAGTGGTGGAAGAAGTTCGAAAGCGATGTTCGGGCGCTGCCCCGGGTGACGGTCTGGAGTCCGCCGGCAGAACCGTTGGCGGCGCTGACCGCGCTCGTCGATCGCAACCTGAGCCTCGACGCCACCCGGATGGAAGGCGAATGGCTGATGACCGACGGCCAGGCTTCAGTGGCGCTGGAGTTCGAGCGCTGGACATGAACTCGAATCGAAGCCGTTCGGTGGCGAAGACAAAGGATGGTTGGAAAATGACGACGAATGAGCGGCCCGGTGCCGACGTACCGGCCTCGATTTTCAGGGCCTACGATATTCGCGGCATCGTCGACGAGACGTTGACCGAGGAGACCGTGGAATGGATCGGTCGCGCGGTGGGTAGCGAAGCGGCGGCGAGAGGTCAGCAGACCGTGATCGTCGCCCGTGATGGCCGCCACTCCGGCCCTCGCCTCCAGGCGGCGCTGATTCGCGGCCTGCGGGCTTCCGGCCGCGACGTGATCGATATCGGGCGCGTGCCGACCCCGGTACTCTACTTCGCCACCGCCACCCTGGCCGAGAGCGCCAGCGGGGTGATGGTGACCGGCAGCCACAACCCGCCGGACTACAACGGCTTCAAGATCGTGCTCGACGGCGTGGCGATCTCCGGCGAGGCGATCACGGACCTGCTCGAGCGCATCCGCAGCGGCGAGTTGACCGAGGGCGAGGGTTCGCTCCAACGGCGCGACATCGGCGAAGCGTATCTTCAGCGCATCCTGGGTGACGTCTCCCTCGCCCCGGGCCGGGCCGGACGCCCGCTCAAGGTGGTCGTGGATTGCGGCAATGGCGTCGCCGGCGAACTGGGGCCCAGGCTGATCGAGGCGCTGGGGGCGGAAACCATCCCCCTGTTTGCCGAGATCGACGGCGATTTCCCAAACCATCATCCCGATCCCGGCAAGCCGGAAAACCTGGTCGACCTGATCGCCAAGGTCCGGGAGACCGGTGCCGATATCGGGCTGGCTTTCGACGGCGACGGCGACCGCCTGGGCGTGGTGACACCGGCCGGCGAGATGATCTACCCGGACCGGTTGATGATGGCCTTCGCCACCGACCTGCTCGAGCGGGAGCCTGGCGCGCGTATCGTCTTCGACGTCAAGTGCACCGGCAACCTGGCCCGGATCATCGAGCGGGCCGGGGGCGAGCCAGAGATGTGGCGCACCGGCCACTCGTTGATCAAGGCGCGCATGAAGGAGACCGGCGCGCAGCTGGGCGGCGAGATGAGCGGCCACATCTTCATCAAGGAACGCTGGTACGGCTTCGACGACGGACTCTACGCCGCCGCCCGGCTGCTGGAGATTCTGTCGCGCCAGACGGTGGATGCCGATCGCTACTTCAGCGCGTTTCCGCAGGACGTCAGCACGCCGGAGCTGAACGCCCCGGTAACCGACGAGGAGAAGTTCGCGATCGTCGAGCGAATGGCCGAGAATGGCGACTTCGGTCAGGATGGCATCAAGACGACACTGGACGGCATCCGCGTCGACTACCCCGACGGCTGGGGACTCTGTCGGGCCTCCAACACCACGCCGATGCTGGTCCTGCGGTTCGAAGGCAAGGACCGGGCGGCGCTGGCGCGCATCCAGCAGCGGTTCGGCGCCGCGGTGCTCGCGGTGGCGCCGCACGTCGAGCTGCCCTTCTGAGATCGCAGAGCACGAGACGTACGCAACGAAAGGGAACGCGCCGCCGGTTTCGATAGACTCACGGCGCATAGACAGTGGAGAGATAACGCCTCATGAACGAGAGCCCGCGCGACCCGCGTCAGGTGGTCGAGATTCTGTCGGAGGCGCTGCCCTACATCCAGCGCTATTCCGGCAAGACGGTGGTGGTCAAGTATGGCGGGAATGCCATGACCGAGGACACCCTGATCGACTCCTTCGCCCGCGACATGGTGTTGATGAAGGAGGTCGGCATCAACCCGGTGGTGGTCCATGGCGGCGGCCCGCAGATCGGCCAGCTGCTGGCACGGCTCAACATCGAATCGCGCTTCGTCAAGGGCATGCGCGTGACCGACGCCGAAACCATGGACGTGGTCGAGATGGTGCTGGGTGGGCTGGTCAACAAGAACATCGTCACCCAGATCAACCAGTGTGGCGGCAAGGCGATCGGCCTGACCGGCAAGGACAACGCCCAGATACGGGCACGCCAGCTCAAGGTCGAGCAGTACAATCCGGCGCTGGCCGAACCCGAGATCATCGATATCGGCCACGTCGGCGAGGTCGAGCATATCTCCACCGACCTGATCGAGATGCTGGCCGAGCGGGATTTCATTCCCGTCATCGCGCCGATCGGGGTCGATCGCGAAGGCCATAGCTACAACATCAACGCCGACCTGGTCGCCGGCAAGGTGGCCGAAGCGCTCAAGGCCGAGAAGCTGATGCTGTTGACCAACGTCGCGGGGCTGCAGGATGCCGAGGGCAAGGTGATGACCGGCCTCTCGACGGAACAGGTCGACGCGTTGATTGCCGACGGGACGATCTACGGCGGCATGCTGCCGAAGATCCGTTGCGCGCTGGATGCGGTCAAGGGCGGCGTCGGCAGCGCTGTCATCGTCGATGGCCGCGTCGTCCATTCGACACTGCTGGAGATCTTCACCGATGCCGGGGTCGGCACGCAGATCACCGATCATCGCGACTGACACCGATAACATCCCCTTTCCATACATCGCGGGCGTGGAAGGCCCTCCCGGGCGCCAGACAGTTGACGAGCACCCGGGGCGCTCCAGGAAGGAGCCCCGACGAGAAGACCGATAAGAATCGCCATGACGCAGGCAACCCCCCAACTCTCCCGCCGTGAACAGATCCTCCAGGCACTGGCACTGATGCTCGAGGAGGACAGCGGCAAGCGTATCACCACCGCCGCGCTGGCCCGTCAGGTCGGCGTCAGCGAAGCGGCGCTGTACCGCCACTTCCCGAGCAAGGCGCGCATGTTCGAGGGACTGATCGAGTTCATCGAGGCCAGCCTGTTCGAGCGCATCCGGCGCATCCTCGACGACGAGCCGTCGGCCCTCGCCCGCTGCGAGACGATCGTCCAGCTCGTGCTGGTCTTCGCCGAGAAGAACCCGGGTCTCAGCCGGCTGATGGACGGCGACGTACTGACGGGCGAAACCGCCCGGCTGCGCACCCGCATGTCGCAGCTGTTCGAGCGGCTCGAAACCCAGTTGAAGCAGATCCTGCGCGAGGCGGAACTGCGCGAGGGGCTGCGCCCCCAACTGCCGGTCTCCGCCGCCGCCAATCTGCTCTCGGCCTTCGTCGAGGGCCGGATCAGCCAGTACGTGCGCAGCGATTTCCGTCACCAGCCCACCGCACACTGGGAGGACCAGTGGCGCCTGCTGGGCGGCGGGCTGCTGACCACGGCGCACCAGACGACGTCCGCCTAGCGGCGAATCCGGAGTGACGGACCGCAAAAAGCCCGGCGATTGCCGGGCTTTGCGTGTCTAGCTGTCGTGATGTACCAGTTCGGGCTTGCCTGCTACGGTTGCCCCCCGGTTCGTCGACCAAGGGCGGCTCACGCCGCGATCGCGTCGCCGAGCTGCAGCTTGATCTTCTTCATCGCGTTCTTCTCGAGCTGGCGAATGCGCTCGGCGGAAACGCCGTAGACATCGGCGAGATCGTGCAGGGTGGACTTGTGCTCGGAGAGCCAGCGCCGCTGCAGGATATCGCGAGAGCGGTCATCCAGCTCGCTCAGCGCTTCCCGCAGGCGGCGGGTGTAGTCGGCTTCCCAGTCGTCCGCCTAGAGCTGTGCCGCAGGGTAGAAGCTGTGATCCTCGAGATACTGTGCCGGCGCCTGATAGCTCTGCTCGGCGGCCTCTCCCGGCGAAGCGTCGAAGCCGGCGTCATAGGAAGCCAGCCGACCCTCCATCTCGCGTACCACCTTGGGCTTGACGTCGAGATCCTTGGCGATGGCATCGACTTCGTCGTTGTTCAACCAGGCCAGACGCTTTTTGGCGCTGCGCAGGTTGAAGAACAGCTTGCGCTGGGCCTTGGTGGTGGCGATCTTGACGATACGCCAGTTGCGCAGCACGTACTCGTGGATCTCCGCCTTGATCCAGTGCACCGCGAACGACACCAGACGAACGCCCTGATACGGATCGAACCGCTTGACCGCCTTCATCAGGCCGACATTGCCTTCCTGGATCAGGTCCGCCTGTGGCAGGCCGTAGCCGGAGTAGCTGCGGGCGATGTGAACGACGAAGCGGAGATGAGACATGATCAGACGACGGGCCGACTCGAGATCGTCCTCCTCATGCAGCCGCACGGCAAGATCGTGCTCCTCGTCCGCCGTCAACACGGGAATGCCGTTGACGGCCTGAATGTAGCCGTTGAGATCGTGACCCGGGGAGAGATTCCCGATGGCTTGAAGACTGGTGCTCATGTGCGTTGTCTCCATGGTTGACGGCGTGCCGGTGTGGAGAGCCAGTCGGCTCGATCCGCCGTGACACACGCCGCAACAGGTTGTTCTGCCTGTCTGCGAGGATACCCGATGAGACCCTCGATTTAGACAAAAGTTCAAGATGTTTGCCAGTCTCGATGACTCGGAAACCAACCGTCGACTGGTGCTGACCCAGCATCCTGGGTGACCTTCTTACCGTATTCCGGCCCCGTTGACCAGCGTCAGGGCACCCGCTACCACCCTAGCGCGGCTTGATGTCCGCCAGATGACGTCCGACGGCAAGCCATGCGCCCAGCCAGCCCAACAGTGTACTAAAAAGTAGCAGAAAAGCCGAGTGGCTGGCGCCCAGGGAAGGCAGCGTGAACTGGGCACCGTAGCTCTCCGCCAGCGCCGCGACGGGGGATGCCAGCCAATTGCCGCCGACGACCAGCATGACCAATGCCAGCACGCCGCCCCCGAGCCCGTACCAGGCGCCACTATAGAGAAATGGGCGTCGCACGAAAGCGTGGGTGGCGCCGATCAGGGTCACGACTTCGATCTCCTGACGCCGACTCTCCACCGCCAACCTGACCGTGTTGCCGACCACCAGCAGCACACCCAGACCGAACAGCAGCGCCAATGCCAGCGCGACACGCTGACCGAGCGCAGCCAGTTGCTGAAGCCGATCCAGCCACGCCAGGTCCAGGCGAACCTCGTCGACGCCATCGAGCGTCTGCAGACGCTGGCTCAGCGACTGCACGGCGGCGGGATCGGTGTCGTCGGGGGTCACCACGACGCTCGCCGGCAGCGGGTTGGCGTCGAGCTGGGAGAGCGCGTCCTCGACGCCCAGCGTCTGCTGGAACTCCGCCAGCCCCTCCGCCGCCGTCACCAGACGAGTCCCTGCGACCCCGCTCTGCTCGCCGACTTCGGCCGCCAGGCTCATGGCCCGGGATTCGTCGACACCGGCGTCGAAATAGACCGTCAGCGTGGCGCTCTCGTCCAGCTCGGCATCGACCAGACGCGCACTGTCCAAGGCCAACCACAGGCCCGCGGGCAGGATCAACGCGATGGCGATCGCGAGCATGGTCAGTAACGTCGATATCGGGCGTCTGACCAGACGCAGGGCGCTGTCGCTCATCATGGCCCGGTGATGCCGCAACCAGGCCCGACCGCCGCCGGACGCCCGACGCGTGGGCTTCTGTGCGCCTCGCCGGGAGACGCCGGTGGATTGGCGCTCGCTCATGCCGCCTCCCCGTCGCCGACGAGCCGGCCATCCCGCAACTTCAGCACCCGGTGGCGTAACCGGGCGATGAGGGCGAGATCGTGGCTCGCCACCAGCACCGTCGTGCCGATGCGATTGAAGTCCTCGAACAGCCGCATGATGTCGGCGGAGAGCTGGGGATCGAGATTACCGGTGGGCTCGTCGGCCAGCAGCAACGCCGGCTTGTTGACCACCGCGCGAGCTATGCCCACGCGCTGCTGCTCGCCGGTGGAGAGTTCGATCGGCAGCGCCCGCTCGCGGTGCAGCAGCCCGACCTTGTCCAGAGCGGCCCGCACGCGCCTGCCGGCATCGACGGGCTCGACGCCCTGGATGGTCAACGGCAGGGCGACATTGGCGAAGATATCGCGATCGAACAGCAGCTGATGATCCTGGAACACGACGCCGATCTGACGCCGGTAGTAGGGAACCTGACTGATGTGCAGCCGATCCAGGTCGTGGCCGGCGACCAGGACCCGGCCGCGCGAAGGGCGTTCGAGCCGCATGATCAGCCGCAGCAGCGAGCTCTTGCCGGCACCGGAGTGACCGGTGAGGAAGAGCATCTCGCCGCGCTCGACCCGGAAGTTGATATCGGCCAGCGCCTCGAAGCGCCCGCCGTAGCGCTTGCCGACGTGCTCGAACGCAATCATGAATCCGCGTCGCTGTCCCGGCCGACGTCTCGATCGAAGAGCGCCCTGACGAATGTCTCGGCGTCGAACGGGCGCAGGTCCTCCAGCGACTCGCCGACACCGATGAAGCGAATCGGCGTTCCCATCTTCTTGGCCAGGGCAAAGATGATGCCGCCCTTGGCGGTGCCGTCGAGCTTGGTCAGGGTAATCCCGGTCACCGGGATCGCCTCGTCGAATGTCTCCGCCTGGGAGATCGCGTTCTGCCCCGTTCCCGCGTCGAGCACCAGCATCACTTCATGGGGGGCGCTGGCATCGAGCTTGGCCATGACCCGCTGCACCTTCTTGAGCTCTTCCATCAGATGGCTCTTGTTGTGCAGACGACCGGCGGTGTCCGCGATCAGCACGTCCACCTGGCGCGCGCGTGCGGCGGCGACCGCATCGTAGATGACCGAGGCACTGTCGGCGCCGGTGTGCTGGGCGATCACCGGCACCCGGTTGCGCTCGCCCCAGACCTTGAGCTGCTCCACCGCCGCGGCGCGGAAGGTATCGCCGGCGGCCAGCATCACGCTGCGCCCCTCGTTCTGGAACCGCTGGGGCAGCTTGCCGATGGTCGTGGTCTTGCCGACGCCGTTGACGCCGACCATCAGGATCACGAACGGCCCCTCTCCCTTGGGTGGCAGTTGCAGCGGCTGGGAAACCGGTTCGAGCAACGCCGCCAGCTCTTCCTGAAGCGCGCGGTACAGGGCATCGGCATCGGCCAACTCCTTGCGCGAGACCCGGCCGGTCAGGCGCTCGATGATCTCGCTGGTGGCCTCGATCCCCACGTCCGCCAGCAGCAGCTGGGTCTCGAGATCCTCCATCAGCTCATCGTCGATCTGCTTCTTGCCCAGCAGCAGGTCGGCAATGCCGTCGGTCAGGTTGGCGCGCGTGCGCCCGAGGCCGGCACGCACGCGCGAAAGCCAGCCACCCTTGGGCTTTTCCCGCGGCGCCGGCGTCTGCCCTTCCGCAGTCTCCGCCGAGGGCGCTGGCGTCACGTCGGTCGCCAAATCGGCCTCGCGGGTGCCATCCGCCGGAACTTCCTGAAGGGCCGATTGCGGCGACTCCTGCTCCAGCGGCTGACCCAGCGCCTCTTCGGCAGCCGTCGCCTCGACCGGCGAGGGCTGGTAGTCCACCGGCACCGGGCGACCGGGAGATTCGGTCTCGACGATCGACTCCGCGGCAGGTGCGGCGGTTTCCACCGTCGGCGAGGCCTCTGCCGTTTGGGAGGGGGGCGCTTCGGCGGCCCCGGTAACGGCATCCCCGGCCACGTGCCGCTCGTCCTGCCCGGCTGCCGGCCGCGGCTCGTCGGCAACGGCGCTGGCGGAGCGATCGCCTTCGACGCTCTCTTCCCGGTCCTCCGCCACGCCGGCTTCCGGGTTCTCTTGTTCTAACGCCGACTCGTGTTCTAACGCCGACTCGTGTTCTGACGCCGACTCGGCGCGTTCCGACTCGCGCCGACGTGCCTCTTCTTCCTGCTGCTTTTTACGACTCTTGAATAGTCCGAACATGGATGGCTTCACTGCTGAAAAGCCGTGCTCGCGCCACTCACCAGTGTCGACCGTCACGGCTTCGGAGAATATCGTTATCGAGAGCTCATCCTATCACCGCGAGTGTTGCGGGGGTACAATTGCGCGCCATGAATCGACGCCGCCCACGCCGGGTTCCCGACGGCACCCGCTCACGCCAGCCCCCTCATGCCACCTCTCGCGGTGGCCGTGGACAGCTGCGCCTGATAGGCGGCGAATTTCGCCGCCGCAAGCTGCCGATACCGGACAGCCCAGGCCTGCGCCCGACGCCGGACCGGGTACGCGAAACCCTGTTCAACTGGCTGGCTCTCGACATTGGCGGGCGGCGGGTGCTGGA
>NZ_CEXLVS010000029.1:18771-23608 GCF_982684285.1 Salinicola sp.
GCCGGCCTGGCCGCGGAGCGGCTGGCCGGTAGCCGCAGCGGGGTCTTCGTGGGCATCTCGGAAGTCGACTACGCGCAGCAGGCCTTCGGCTCAGCCCAGGGTCTGGACCTCTACGCGGGCACCGGCGCACTCGGCCTGGAAGCGTTGTCGCGCGGGGCGTCCCAGACCACCTTCGTCGAGTCCACCGCCCCGGTGGCCAAGGCGCTGGAAGCGAATATCGCGACACTGGGCGCCGCCGGACACGTCGTCGTCGCCCCCGTCGAACGGTTCCTGGCGACGCCCCCCAGCAGGTTCGATCTCGTCTTTCTCGACCCGCCTTTCCGCCAGGGACTGGCCGCGAAGACCTGCCTCGACCTGGAGCTGGGCGATTGGCTGGCGCCCGATGCCGTCATCTATGTCGAGACGGAACACGAGCTTGCCTGGTCCCCGCCGGCTCCTTGGCGACTGCATCGCGAAATCGTCGCGGGAGACAGCCATGGGCGGCTTTTCAGACGTCAGTCCGAAGCCGGCTGACGTCGCCACTTCGAGACGCTTGTCGTCGGCCTCGGCGCCACGTAGGCTGCGGCCATCGAACAGGCGACCATACCTCGGGAACGAGTCACGAACTTTCAAGGAGAGTGCAGATGAACGGTGAAATCTTCGCCAAACTGGAACAGAAGATTCAGGATGCCGTCGACAGCATCGAGATGCTGAAGATGGAGAACGAGGAACTCAAGGCGGAGAACGCACGCTTCCAGCAGGAGCGCGAGGAGTGGGAACAGCGTCTCGGTGGACTGCTCGACAAGCTGCAGTCGCTGGACAGCGCCTCGACCAGCGACAACGGCTGAAACGGCGGCTAAGACGGCGGAACGGGGCGACCTGCGCAGGACGCCCCATCCGGCGGACCGCCCAGCCCTTCCCTCCTCCGGAGCCGCTGCCAGGCCTCCTCGCGCCCGACCCGGCGCCCTGAATCGGTCGCCTCAGACCAGATCCCGCGACATCAGCAGCGCATCCTCTCCGCGTCCATCGTCACGGCGGTAGTAACCGCGGCGCTGGCCGTCGATTCTGAAGCCGGCACGCTCGTACAGTCGCCGCGCCGCCAGGTTCGACTCCCGCAGCTCGAGCAGCAGGCGCTCGGCACCCCGGGCACGGGCGCACCGCATGACCCACCCCAGCATCTCCCGCGCCAGACCTTGCCGGCGCGCATCGGGTAGCACGCAGATCGACTGCAGCTCGGCGTCAAAAGGCAGGTAGGCGAGGATGGCGACGGCCCACAGCGCGCTGTCGTTGGCCGACCGGACGCCCCAGACCGCATAATTCTCGTCCCTCAACGCCGCTTCCAGCAGCGCTTCCGACCAGGCGTCATCGTTGGCCCGGCCCTCGAACGTCACCAGCGCCGGCAGGTCCTCCGCGCCGAGCCGGACCGGCAGGGTCCTCCCGTGGGAGGCCTCGGGATGAAAAGCGTCGATGGGCATGGGCGTTACTCGAGGAGGTTCGTTCAAGCCCTGGGGGACCGGCAGGCGACGCCTGCTATTCAGGAGCATCCAGGCCCTGCCGCCAGGCGCTTCCCGCCGTCTGCAGCAGGGGCCAGCACGCACGCTTGGCACTGGCCGAGTCCAGCATGTCGGCGGGGTGTGGCAGGTGATGACAGGTCCATTCGAGCTCGTTCGCCGGATCGTCCAGCAGCGACGACCAGACCTCGTCGCCCACGATGACGGCGCCGTCGATTTTCATGCCGTGGCGACGCGCCTGCCCGGCACAGAAGACCTGAATGCCCTCGCGCGCCTCACCGACGGGATCGCTGGCCGGCATGTCCATCAACGGCCAGGTCAGACTCGACAGCGGCGCCCCGCCAGCGGGCATGCCGACGCTCTTCAGCATCTGTCCCAGCAGCGCCTGCCCCGCGGCGGAGATCGGCCGCTCGCCGGGCAGCATCAACCACCAGCGCTCACCGATGACCGACAGCGACAGGGTGAATCGAAGCGGATCGACCGCTGGCGCCGCTTCCCTGGTAGCGTTCGCAGAGGCCTGCTCGGCCCCGGTGTCCTCTGACGACGGGGAAACCGCCGCAGCATCGGGATCGGCAGCCTGGTGGGGAGACGGCCGGGGCGACTCGCCCCGGGCCGCGTCTCCCCCGAGCAGGGCCCTGGCTCGCGATAGCGGCGCCGCGGTTTGCGGCGTTGGCGCTTCATCGGTGGCGGGGCGATCGCGCTCGACCGGTCGTGCCGGCGTCTCCAGCAACGCCTGCAGTCGCTGCCCTCGCGCCGGTTTCTCCGGTTCGGGAGCGACTTCCCATTCGACCTGCCCGGTCGGTCTGGCATTGACGAAGCGGTACCGCGAAGCCCAGCTGGCAATCCCCATGGCTTCGAGATACTGCAGCCGCTGCGGATCGCCGATCACTGGCCGCCCCCACCGCGGCAGTTGGGCGAATCCGGACGGACGCCGCCGCGGGTCGACCACTGCTGCGGCGTGTAGAGATGCAGGGCCAGCGCATGGACGGGGCCGGCGAGCTCATCGGCCAGCAGGCTGTAGATCAACTGGTGGCGCTTGACCGGCATCAGCCCGGCGAATCGCTCGGAGACCAGCGTCACCTTGAAATGGGTTTCGGAATCCGGCGGCACATGATGCATGTGGCTCTCGTTCTCGACCGTCATCTCGACCGGCTCGAGCGTCGCGAGTTTCTCTTCGATACGTGCCTGAACACTCATGACAGTTCCTCCTGAACCAACCGGACCATTGTAACGCCTTGCTCGGGCATTGGGTGAAGCCTCGAGAAAAGGGCTCAGCGCCGAACGCCCTTGGCGGCCATCGGCGTGCGATAGAGACTCAAGGCAAGTGCGATCACCACCGATGCACACCCCACCCACAGCGACAGCGTGAGCGAACCGAACGAGAGGCCGAGGATCAGCCCGACCAACGCCGTGCCCAGCGACTGCCCGAAGGTGCGCACCGACGCCAGCACGCCGGAGGCGTTGGCGCTGAGGTCGACCGACACGCTACCGATCATCTCGCGATTGTTCGGCGCCTGGAACAGGCCGTAACCCACCCCGCAGAGCGCGGTTCGCCAGATCACGTCGAGATAGCTCGAGTCGGCGTCCAGGCCGGTCAACGCCAGCATGCCGAGCAGGAACAACCCCAGGCCGGTCGAACTGATCAGCGCCGGATTGCCCTTGTCCGCCAGGCGCCCTGCCAGCGGCCCGATGATCATGATCACCAGCGGCCAGGGCGTGAACAGCACCGCCGACATGATCGGCGATACGCCCATGACGGTCTGGTAGAGAAACGGCAGTCCCACGAACGCCACGCCCTGGGCCAGGAACGCAAACATCGACACCACCGCCGCGAACGAGAAGCGCGGCTCGGCAAACAGTGCCAGCGGCACCAGCGGCCTGGCGACATGGCGCTGGCGATAGACGAATCCCACCAGGCAGATCGCGCTGAGCGCCAGCGTCGCCGAGGCCAGCGCTCCACCCTTGCCATGGCCGAACTGATCCAGTGCGAAGACGCTGCCGCTGAGCATGACGATGGACATCAGCGCGCCCCAGACATCGATTCGCCCGAGGATCGGTTTCTCCCGCGGCAGAGCGCGCACGCCAAGTACGAGCGCCAGCAGTCCGATCGGCACGTTGATGGCAAACAACCATGGCCAGCTCGCCACGTGCAGGATCAGCCCCCCCAGCGACGGCCCTGCGGCGATACCGAACGCCACCGTCAGCGCGCTCAGGCCGATTGCCGATCCCAGCAGCCGGGTGGGAAAGATGATCCGGTAGAGGGAGGGGCCAATGCTCAGCATCGCAGCGGCGCCGATCGCCTGCAGCCCTCGCATCACCAGCAGGAATTCGAACGCCCGGGCCAGCGCACAGCCCAGCGATGCCCCGGTGAAGAATGCCAACCCGCCGATATAGAGGCGATGACGCCCGACGCGCCGACTCACCGCGGCGAAGGTCAGCAGTAGCGCCGCCGTCACCAGTTGATAGACGTTGGCGATCCAGATCGATTCGGAGCCACTGATCGCCAGCTCTTTGGCCAGCGTGGGAAGGGCAATGTTGACGATGCCGTTGTCCAGCACCGCCATCTGGGTGCCAGTGATCATCGCCAGCAGCGCCAGCTTGCGTTCACGCCCGGGTAGACCGTCGTCCCCCGGCCGCTCCTCGAACAGCCGCTTCAGCATGGACTGAAGAAGCGCTCGGCACCGCCCTCAAGCAACATCCGGCCCATCACTCCTCGTCGGTCTCCATCAGCAGCTCGTCGTCGACTTCGGAGGTTTCCAGCTCGGCCTCGTCGTCGAGATCCACCGCCAGATAGCTGTGCTCCAGGGTGAGAAACGTCTCGAACAGCGCCCAGTTCAGGCTCTCCGGCCACTGACGCTCATCCTCCTCCCAGGCTCGCAGCTCGGTCTCGAGGATGTCGTAGTAGCGCTCTCCGACATAGGCCTGCAGGGCTTCCGGCGTATCCATCTCGGGAATGAGATAGACGGTATTCTCGCCAGCGATGTCGTCGAGCGTCAGGTCGTCTTCACCGACAGTCGGCTCCAACGAGTTGACCCAGTCGACGAACGCCTGGGTCGGCTTGACGCTCAGCGCGGAACGGTTGAGCAGCTTCATCGGTGTCACCTCTTCTTGGGAACCGCACGGGGTCGGCGGAATTCGAACCGCTGCCATTATGGGCGCTAGGCGCGCCCCTGACCAATAACTCTTGCCCGGCTGCGCCGCGAGCCGCGAGCCGCGAGCCGCGACTGCAAGTCTCACCAGAAACGCAAAGTTCGCAAGCTCGTAGCCCGTAGCTCGTAGCCCGTAGCTCGTAGCCCGTAGCCCGTAGCCCGTAGCCCGTAGCTCGTAGCTCGTAGCTCGTAGCTCGT
>NZ_CEXLVS010000030.1:0-23544 GCF_982684285.1 Salinicola sp.
CGGTGGCGCAGGCGCTGCAGGACAGCGTGGGTATCGAGAATGGCCTGATGACCACGGTCCACGCCTACACCAACGATCAGAATCTGTCCGACGTCTATCACAAGGATCCGTACCGCGCCCGTAGCGCCACCCAGTCGATGATCCCGACCAAGACCGGCGCGGCGGCCGCCGTCGGACTGGTCCTGCCGGAGCTGAACGGCAAGCTCGACGGTCTCGCGGTTCGCGTACCGGTGATCAATGTGTCGCTGGTCGACCTGACCTTCACCGCGGGACGGGATACCACCAAGGAAGAGATCAACGAGATCGTCACCAGGGCGGCGGCCAGCTCGCCGGTGCTGGCGGTGAACTCGCAGCCGCTGGTATCGATCGACTTCAATCACGATCCCAACTCGTCCACCTTCGATGCCAACCACACTCGCGTCAACGGGCGCCTGGTCAAGGTCATGGCCTGGTACGACAACGAGTGGGGTTTCTCCAACCGCATGCTGGACACGGCACTGGCCATGCAGGCCGTGAGCTGAGCCCAGGGGCGGCAATCGCCAATGCCGGGCTGCTGGACGAGCTGGCCTGGGTGATCTCCAGGCGGTAGCAGCCCGGCTTTTCGCATGACAACGACGAGGGGTGGCAGAGATTCTGCCACCCCTCGTCCTTTGTCAGGACCTCGTTCAGAGCACCGGCCGGCCGCTTAGGCGTGAAGTACCCCCTATTTTGCACTCAAGTCGTTCGATCCAGCGTCGATAGAAAGCTGTATGCTGCCTATCATGTTGATGGTCTTGGACTTACCCGCCCTTCGCTTCTAGTGTAGGTCTGACGATGTTCATCTTTTCACCCAGCACCGAGGTCGGCGGCGTCATGCAGGACACCATCATCAATGCACATCGCCTGATTGGCGAGACGATACAGGAGCCCGGAGAGCCGCGCCGCGGACGAGTGGTTGGCGTCGACCAGTCGCGTCCCGTGCCGGTGATTTTCGTGATCTGGCAGGAGCAGTCGGGAATACAGCGCGTCGAATTGACCCGCGATGAGCTGAGTCGGCTCGCGAGCGCCTGCCACCTCCGTCAGTCGGGACAGGCGAGTGAGCGTGAGGACGAAGTCCTGGATGAGGGGACGGCGTCATCCGACGAGAGCAGGTCAGCTTCCCACGTTTCCGCTCGACGTCGCGTTGGCTCCCGCTAGCGCTATCCCCTATACCACCCAGCCGCCTGGACACATCTCTGCGGCTACATGAGGCCGGAGTGCATGGATCCACCGGATGCCTTCGTGCATGAGGACGAAAGCTTGGGCGCGGAGGCGCAAGATTGGCTACAGGCGCTGCCGGGCACGGCTTATGTCACCGATCCGTCCTGGTGGCTGGGAGAGCTGCGCTTCGTCGGCGACTCCATCTGCACTTTGAGTCACCGACCGGTGGAGGATCACCGTGCCCGGCCCGAACTGTGGCTGGCGCAAATTCCGGAGCCCGAGCGGCTGTCGGTTCTGGATCAGCTTCAGCAGGCCCTGACGCAGGGGAAAGCCGCGATACGGCTGTCATACGTCATCGAGAGGCCGGATGGCTCCCGCTGCACGATCGACGATAGCGTCAACATTCAGCGTGACGCGAGCGGCGCGGTCGCCACCCTCGTCGGCCTGTTGCAACCACGAGTCGTTGCCTTGGCGGAGCACGATGGCCCACCGCCGCAGTCGCTCCTCGATCACTGCGGCGACGTGCTCATGGCGCTCGACGAGGATCTCTACTGCCACTATGCCGCCGGTGACACCCAAGGGGCGCTGGGCGTTGGCAGCGAGTCGCTACTCTCGTCGTCGTTGTTTGCGCTGATGGCGCCCGAGGATGGCTCTCGGATACGACGACTGCTGGTCGAGGGAGCCGCCAACGCGAGCTCCTCTCTCGTGGAGTTGCGTCTGAGGCATAGAGATGGCGCCTACCGCTGGTTCGAGATTCACTTTTCGCCCTATCCGGTGCCATTGACGCCGGCATCGGAGCCTTCGGCCATGCCGGGTTGGGTTGCCGTTGCCAGGGATATCACCCAGCGGCGACAGCAGTCCCTGCAGTGGGATGCCTACACCGCAACCGACGAGCTCACCTCTGCGCTCAAGCGGGAGCCGTTCTTGGGGCTGTTGCGACACGCGCTCTCCACTGGAGAAGCCGGGGCCCGGTTCACGCTGATCGTGTTCGATGTCGATCGCTTCGGCGATATCAATCGGGACTGGGGGCGAGACGGGGGCGACCTCGTCCTCAGCTGTATCGGCGAGATGTGCCGGGCGATGCTGAGAGAACGATTCAGCTTTGGCCGACTCGGGGAGGACGCCTTTGCGCTGCTGTTGAGCGGCAAGTCGCTGCAGGAGACGGCCACCATCGCGGAGAGGTTGCGGAGCCGTTTCGCCTCGACCCGGGTGGAGTTCCATGGCCATTGGCTGTCGTTCTCGGTTAGTCTTGGTGTCGCCGAGCGACGCGATGGCGAGTCCGCGGAAGCCATGCTGGCGCGCGCCGAGGCGGGCATGCGCGATGCCAAGCAGCGCGGTCGGGATCGCGTCCAGCAGGCGCCATGAGAAGCGCCGGCCGCGCCAGGTGCCAAGCCAGTCATAGAAGGAGAAAGACGATGGGACGACTACTGCTGGCCTCGCTGCTCAGCCTGATCTGCGTGTCGGCCTGGGCCGATGAGGTCGAAGGCCCTCATGTCCAGGGAGAGACTTTCGAGTACGCCACCGGCGGACAGACCTACCAAGGCTATCTTGCCTACAACGCCAGCGACGATGAGCCCCGGCCCGGCGTCCTGCTGGTGCATGAATGGTGGGGATTGAACGACTACGTCAAGCACAAGGCCGACCAGCTGGCGGCGCTCGGGTTCGTTGCCCTGGCGGTCGACATGTATGGCGACGGCAAGGTCGCCCAGCACCCCAAGGACGCCAAGGCGTTCTCCAGCCAGGTGATGCAGGACTGGCCCTCCGCCAGGGCGCGGCTGGAGGCGGCGATGGCGGCGCTGCGCCAGCACCCCGCGGTGCGGGAGGACCGCATGGCGGCAATCGGCTACTGCTTCGGCGGTGGCGTGGTGATGAACATGGCGTTGGCCGGCATGCCGCTGGATGCCGTGATCAGCTTCCATGGCAGCCCGACTCAGGTCGTCACCAATCCCCAGCCGTTCGACGGCTTGGTGCGCATCTACAACGGCCAGGAGGACTCCCTGGTGGACCCCGAAGCGCTCGACAGCATGGCCGATGCCCTGACCAAGGATGGCGCCAGCGTCCGCGTGGTCCAGTATCCCGGCGCCAAGCACGCGTTCACCAACCCGGATGCCGACGCACTGGCGGAGGAGTACGACCTGCCGTTGGGTTATGACGCGGCCGCGGATGCCGCTTCCTGGCAGGCCGCCCTGTTGACGCTGGACCAGGCGTTGAATCAGTGACCGGGCCACGCCCGGAGTCCCAGGGCATCGGCTTCCAGCTCAGGCCGGGCGACTGAGGGCGAGAACCCGCTTGGCCAGGGCGATCATCTCGGGATCGCCGGTATGCTTGTCGGGGACGTCGGACAGCTTGATCACCGGCAGCCAGTGCTGGCCCTCGGGTCTCGCCTCGACCATCTTGACGACCATGTTCATGGGCTCGACGCCGACGTCGTTGGTGAAGTTGGTGCCGATACCGAACGCCATGCCGATACGGTCCTGACAGAAGGCCTGGATCCGTTCGACCTTTTCCGGCGTCAGGGCGTCGGAGAAGATGATCGTCTTGCTGCGCGGATCGATGCCCAGCTTTTCATAATGCGCGATGGTCGAGGCCGCGAAGTCGATCGGGTCGGCGCTATCGTGTCTGACGCCGTCGAAGAGTTTGGCGAACTTCTTGTCGAAACTTTCGAAGAAGGCCGGGCTGGTGAAGGTGTCGGTCAGGGCGATGCCCAGATCGCCGCGGTAGACATCGACCCAGTGCTCCAGGGCCAGGCTGTTGGCCATCTTGAAGCCGAAGCGGGCGCCGTGGAACATGAACCACTCGTGGGCATGGGTGCCGATGGGCTTGACGCCATGACGCATCGCCAGCAGCACGTTGCTGCTACCGCTGAAAGCCTCGCCGCCGTGATGGCGCAGCGCGCCGACCACGCGATCATGCACGTCGAACGAAAAGCGTCGCCGGGTACCGAATTCGGCGATTTTCAGCCCCAGTTTCTGGTACTGCTCTATCTTGGCCCGGGTGCGGGCCTCGACCGTCTCGTCGGCGTCCCGCTCGACATCGCGCAAGCGATACCAGAGCTCGCTGATCAGCGCCATCAGCGGGACCTCCCACAGGATGGTGCGATACCACAATCCTTCGATCGTCACCGAGAGGTCGGCGCCCTGCTGTCGAATGGTCACTTCCGCCGGGTTGTAGCGGAAGCCGGCCAGGAAATCGAGGTAGGTCGGATCGAGATAGGGGCAGGTGACTTCGAGATAGTGCTTTTCGGCCTCGCTCAAGACCAGATTGGCCATCGCATCCACCTCGCGTCGCAGCGCGTCGCCGAATCCCTCGGGAAAGGCGTGCTCGCCCCGATTGATGAATGCGTAACGGGCCTGGGCATAGGGGAAGCGCTTGATCACGGCGTTCTGCATCGTGATCTTGTAGAAGTCGTTATCGAGAAGCGAAGTCAGCATGAGAACTCGTCATCAGCGTAAGCAGAACCCGCGGCCGTTGTTTGCCGGCGAGCATTTCTTCAATGGAATCGGCTACAGGAAAGCCATGATGCCGAACATTGTCACGACGAAGCCGCCAAACAGCAAAAGCCCCGCCAGCGACAACAGGATCAGCAAATAGCCTAGTATCAAGCCGGCCAGGGCCCAGCTATCGCCGGATTCCTGCTTGTGGCGAATCTGGCGTCGAGCCAGGTGGCCGCAGACGACGCCGCCCAGCGCCGCGGGTGGCACGAAGGTGCCCAGCACGCTCAGAGCGAACGCTGCCAGCGCCATGGTATTGGTGGGGGCTGGTGGTGGTGTCGGCTGGCCGGGAGGAGAGGAAGCGGGTGTCATCTTGCTGTGCATCTCGCGAGCTGGAACTGTCGGTAGAGTATCGCACGCTTGCCCGCGGCTCTCGAAGTTTTCAACATGAGCGACGGGCGCCGGTAGTGGCATGATCAATGGGAGGAAGGGAATGGCATTGCGGGTCGAGAATATCGGCAGCCTGGCTGCCGTCGGTGCGTCGCTCTGGAATGCCGTGGCCGGCACGCGCTATCCGTTTCTTCGCCATGAGTTTCTGGCGGCGCTGGAGGCCTGTGGGTGCGCCGACACCGATACCGGCTGGGAGCCGGATCACCTGATGGTTTTCGAGGGGGAGCGAGCGGTGGCGGCGCTTCCGCGCTACGCCAAATATCACTCGCGCGGGGAGTATGTGTTCGACTGGTCCTGGGCGGATGCCTGGGAGCGCGCGGGCGGCGACTACTACCCCAAGTCGCTGTCGGCGATTCCGTTCACCCCCGCGACCGGGCCGCGACTGGCCGTGGTCGAGGATGTCGACCGGCGCACCGTCATCGCCGCGCTGGCGCCGCACATTCGCGATACCGGCCTGCAGAGCTGGCACCTGCTGTTCGCCGATGGCGACGAGGTGGATGATTGGCAGGCCGCGCTCGGCTCACCCCTGCTGGAGCGCCAGGCGGTGCAGTTCGCCTGGCGGGATGACGGCTTTGGCGACTTCGACGGCTTTCTGGCGCGGATGAGCTCGCGCAAGCGCAAGGAGATCCGGCGAGAACGGCGCAAGTTGTCCGATCAGGGGTTCGTGTTCGAGCGTCTGACGGGGAACCGGATCGATGACGAGGCGCTGGAGCAGTTCTACCGCTGCTACTGCATGACTTACCTCGAGCGGGGGCAGCGCCCCTATCTGACGCTCGAGTTCTTCACCCGGCTGCGTGATGGCATGGCCGACTGCCTGATGCTGGTGCGTGCCAGCGTGGCGGGGCGGGCGGTGGCCGCCGCGCTCTGTCTCCAGGGAGACGACACCCTCTATGGACGATACTGGGGCAGCGAGGTGGAGGCGGACTTCCTGCACTTCGAGACCTGCTACTACCAGGGGATCGAACACTGTCTCGAGCGCGGCCTGGCAAGGTTCGACCCGGGAACGCAAGGGGAGCACAAGCTGACCCGGGGATTCGCGCCGGTCATCAGCCGATCGCTGCATTATCTCGAGCATGAGGGGTTTCGCGAAGCGGTCGCCGATTTCTGTCGCGAGGAGCGGGCCTACGTCCACGCCTATTTCGAGCAGAGCCGGCGGCGTCTCCCTTTCAAGGATCCGCCGGCATAGGTCGGGGGTCGTGCCGGCTGCGCCCTGTCGCGTCGTCGGATAGTGATACTCTGCTTGCGGACTTCGGACCCAATTGGGCGGCGTGCCCGTCGCGACGAGGATACAAGGTAGATGGACTTTCTCAATGAGGCGGCCGTTCTGCTGGGGGCGGCCATCATCGCGGTGCCCCTGTTCCAGCGCCTGGGACTGGGGTCGATTCTGGGCTATCTCTGCATCGGGTTGCTGGCCGGCCCCTCGGTGAGCGGCTTCGTATCCGAGCCGGAGTCCGTGCTGCATTTCTCCGAGTTCGGCGTGGTGATGCTGCTGTTCATCATCGGCCTGGAGCTGGAACCCAGGCGATTATGGTCGATGCGCAAGCGCTTGCTGGGCTTGGGATCGCTGCAGATGGCCGGCTGCGCCGCCCTGTTGATGCCGATCGGACTGCTGCTCGATCTACCGCCGAGCATCGCCATCTTCCTTGGCCTGACGCTGGCGCTGTCGTCGACCGCCTTCGCCCTGCAGGTGCTCAACGAGCGCCGCCAACTGGCCACGCCGCATGGCCAGAGCGCCTTCGCCATGCTGCTGTTCCAGGACCTGGCAGTGATACCTCTGCTGGCGCTGCTGCCGTTCCTGGCCGGCCGCGCGGACGCGGCGCCGGACGACGGCTGGGTCATAGCGCGGAGTGTCGGCGTGGTGATCGCCGCCATCGCTTTCGGGCGTCTGGTCTTTCCCCGCGTGCTGGCGCTGATCGCGCGGAGCGACGTGCATGAAATCTTCACCGCCGCGGCGCTGTTTCTGGTGCTGGCCATGGCGCTGGCCATGCAGTGGGCGGGGCTGTCGATGGCGTTGGGGGCCTTCCTGGGCGGCGTCATGCTGGCCGACACTCCCTACCGGCATGAGCTCGAAGCCAATATCGAGCCGTTCAAGGGGCTGCTGCTGGGGCTTTTCTTCATCGCCGTCGGCATGTCGGTCGATCTGGCGCTGGTGCTGGGCAACATCTGGCTGGTCATGGGACTCGCCATCGCCATGACGCTGGCCAAGACCGTGGTGCTGGCGGTCATCGGCTGGCTGACCCGATTGCCTCGCACGGAAATTCCCAGGCTGGCGACGATCATCTCCCAGGGCGGGGAGTTCGACTTCGTGCTGCTGACCGCCGCCGTGGCCGCCGGTGTCATCGACCAGCGCATCGCCAGCCTCTGCATCGCCGCGGTTACCCTCAGCATGGCCGCCACGCCGTTCCTGTATCAGCTGGGCGAAAAGCTCGGCAACCGGCTCAAGGAGAGCCGCCCTTACGACACGGACTTCGGCGACGACACGCCGCCGGTGATCATTGCCGGACTCGGACGCTTCGGGCAGATGGTGGGGCGCATGCTGAAGATGCAGGGCATCAACTTCACCGCACTGGATCCCAACATCACCCAGGTCGAATTCATTCGCCGCTTCGGCTCCCGCATCTTCTACGCCGATGCCACGCGTCTCGACCTGCTGCGTGCGGCGGGCATCGACAAGGCCCGCCTGCTGGTCATCGCCGTCGACAGCGAGAGCGCCGCGCTGACAATCGCCCGGCTGGCCAAGACCCATTTTCCGAATCTTTCCGTCTATGCCCGTGCGCGCAACCGCCATCATGCCTGGCAACTGATGGAGATCGGCGTCGACGGTGTGGTGCGGGAGACGTTCGCCTCGAGCATGGAGATGAGCGTCGAGGTGCTCAAGGGGCTGGGCTATCCCAGTTCGAACGCCATCAATGCGGTGCGGACTTTCCGCGACTTCGACAACCAGCTGCTCAAGGACACCTACGCCCACCGCAATGACAACGAGCGCTTGATGGCGCCCGAGAAGGCGGCCATGGCAGAGCTGAAGTCTCTGTTTCAGCAGGAGCTCACCCGTGGGCGCGGCAAGGAGAGCGCGCGGGACGAGGGGGCGGCCGCCAACGACAGCGACGACGCAAACGAGGAGATAGGTGATGACGCAGACGCTGAGACGGCGGCTCGCAGCCCTGGAAACGCCCGTTGATGTCGGTGCCATCACGCCGCTTTCCGGTGGCGACAGCGGTGCAGGGCTATGGCGGGTCGATGGTACGACGCCCTGTATCGTCAAACAGGATTCGCCACAGCGTGTCGCCGGCGAGGCCGACGGTCTCAGGGCGCTGGGCGACGCCTGTCGCGATCTCATCGTGCCCGCCGTGCTGGCAGAGGACGGTGACCTGCTGGTCATGCAGGCGCTGGACGGCAGCGGCCCACGCGATGGTGCCGCGCTCGGCGAGGGGCTGCGACAGCTGCATCGGGATTCGCGGGAGGCGGGGGCCGATCATGGCTGGCCGCGGGACAACGCTTGCGGGTCGACGCCCCAGCCCAATGCGCCGCTACGGGATGGCCGGGTCTTCCAGCGCGAACGCCGGCTGCTGCCGTTGACGAGGCTGTGTCGCGAGCAGGGCTTGCTCGACGCCGCGCTGGCCGAGCGCATCGAGCGTGTCGCCGACTCCCTGGAGCGCTGGCTGCCCGCTACCCCGCCATCGCTGGTGCATGGCGACCTCTGGTCCGGCAACGTGATGTTCACGCCACAGGGGCCGGCCATCATCGACCCCGCCGTCTACCGGCACTACCCGGAAGTGGATTTGGCCATGCTGACGCTCTTCGGCGGGCCGGGCGATGCCTTCTTCGAAGCCTACTGGGACGGCGCACGACCCTCGGACTGGGAGCGGCGGGAAGCGCTGTTCCAGCTCTACCCGCTGCTCAACCATCTCTATCTGTTCGGCGGCACCTATCGCCACGGCGTGGCGCGAGCGGTGGATCGCATTCTGGCCGGCTGATGGCACTCGCCGATCAGGTGCGTGCAGGTGCGCGAATGTCGGAAGGGGCAATGGCCTCGCCGATGACGTGATGACCTCGGGTATTGAGCGTCACCGCGTAGAGCGACGTGGTCGCGCAGACGTAGAGCCGATTGCGGCTGATGCCGCCGAAGCAGACGTTGGCCACGGTCTCGGGAATCAGGATGCGACCGAGACGCGTGCCATCCGGAGCGTAGCAGTGGACACCGTCGCCGGCGCTGGTCCAGAGGTTGCCCGCGACATCCAGGCGGAAACCGTCGAAGAGACCGCAGTCCGACGTCGCGAACACGTCGCCGCCGCTCAGGCGGTGATCCTGTCCGACACGAAATCGCCGGATATGCCGTGGCCCGTCGGCCCGGTGCGTCGCGCCGGTATCGGACACGTAGAGCCAGGATTCGTCGGGGGAGAAGGCGAGGCCGTTGGGTTTTTCGACATCGTCGGCCACACGGCGCAGTTCGCCGTCGGGGGGGAGGCAGTAGACGTGGCAGTCGAGCTCGGAGCGGCGCTTGCCGCCCTCGTAATCACTGTCGATGCCGTAGCTGGGGTCGGTGAACCAGATCGAACCGTCGGACTTGACGGCGACGTCGTTGGGCGAGTTGAGCCGGAGCCCCTCGAAGGCATCCGCCAAGGTGGTGATACGTCCGTTGTGCTCGGTGCGAGTGACGCTGCGGCTGCCGTGTTCGCAGGTGACGAGGCGGCCTTCCCGATCCAGCGTCTGGCCGTTGCTGAAGGCAGCGGGTTGACGAAAGACGGAGACATGGCCGTCGTTCTCGTCGTAACGCAGGATACGATCATTGGGAATGTCCGACCAGAGCAGGTAGCGCCCGGCGGCGAAATAGGCCGGTCCTTCGCACCAGCGGCCGGCTTGCCAGAGTCGATCGAGCTGAGCGTTGGGCAAGATCAGCGAGGAGAAGCGGTCGTCCTCGGCCACGAGCCAGTCTGGGTGGGGCATGATGAAATCCTTCGGCGCAAAGACCGCCCAGTGTCGAGCGTCGGGACGGCAGTGTCTTTGCGACGAAAGTCGTGTTCCGGCGCCGAAGACGGGCGGACGGATCGGGGGCCGCCCGGTCGCGCGGCTTGCTTCAGGAGGGAGGCTGGCTCGGCGAGGTGCAGTGGGGCGTGCACGGCGCGATGCGCTCGAAAAAGGTGTCGATCATGCGCGGGCCGATGTCGCCGATATCGTAGCGTGTCGGATCGCGCAGCCAGTCGTGCATCAGGCCGCCGAACATCGACATCAGCATACGACAGGCGATTTCCGGCTCGATGCTCGCTATCATCGTGCCGGTGCGATTCGCTTCCTCGAAGCGCTCCAGCATGGTGTCGTAGCAGTCGTCGGCGAGCCGCTGGTGCAACTCGAGAATGTTGACGTCGCTGGAGGCCTCGCAGCAGTGAAACAGAATGGTGTGCACTCGCCGGGAACGCGGACTCTGTAGCCGCTCCAGCGCATGCATGGCGGCCAACTGGAGACTCTCCAGCGGTGCACGCGGACGCTCGGCGTCCTCGACATCATCCAGTAACTGGCGAAGCGGCATCTTGACGCGATCCAGCATGGCGTGGAACAGGTCGGACTTGTTCTTGAAATGCCAGTAGACGGCCCCGCGGGTCATGCCCGCCTGGCGAGCGATCTGCTCGAGAGAGGTTCTCGACACGCCGCGTTCGAGAAAGATGACTTCGGCGGCGTCGAGCAGGGCCTCTCGTGTGGCTTCGGCCTCAGCCTTGGTGCGTTTGGGCATGGTGATGTCGTCGCAAGCGTGAGTGAGTCAGGGCGAATGGCTTTTCTTATGTGCTGATTAAAGTCGTCAGCGTGCAGCATAGCGAATTATCAGCAAGTTTACATTCATGTATGTATGCCTGTAAGCTCGCTACATTCTTCAGGCACCCCTTTTCCAGGACGGAGACTCATGCGCCCTAATTTCATGAATGGCACCCTCGGTTTCGGTGGGGCGTTGTTGCTGTCGTTGGCATTGGCCGCCTGTGGCGGAGACGATAAGCAAAGCGCTCAGCAAGGTGGGGGGCAACCGCAGAAACCGCCCGCCAAGGCGGAAGTGATGGAGGTCGAGGCCCATGATGTCTCGCTCTCCAAGGAGTATCCCGCCCAGATTCGCAGTAATCGCGAAGTCACGGTGATGGGCCGCGTGGAGGGGATTCTCGAAGCCCGCCACTATCGCGAGGGAAGCATGGTCGAGAAGGGCGACAAGCTCTTCACCATCGAGCAGGCACCCTACGAAGCGACGGTCGCGCAGAACCAGGCCGACGTGCAGAGCGCGCAGGCGGAAGTGTATCGCGCCCAGCGCGACGCCGAGCGCTACCAGCGGCTCTACAATCAGAACTCCGTCAGTCAGCAGCAGCGCGATCAGGCTCAGGCGGATCTGCGCACCGCGCAAGCCGCCGAGGCCCAGGCCAAGGCGGCGCTGGACAGCGCCAAGATCGACCTCAGCTACACGGAGGTCAACGCGCCGGTCAGCGGCATGATCAGTCTCAGCCAGATCAACGTCGGCAATCTGGTACAGCCGCCTCAGGAACTGGCGACCATCACGCCGCTGAACCCGATCGAAGTGCGTTTTTCATTGCCCGCCGATGACGCTTTCTCGCTCCGCCAGCAGCGCCAGCAGGGCGATGCCGAACGAGCCGACGTAGCCGTTCTGACCGCGCCGGGCACCGAAAGTGCCAGTCGCGAGGCGCTCCAGTTGCAGGGCAAGCTCGACTTCCTCGGATCGAGGGTCGACGAATCCACCAGCACGGTCCAGGCCGAAGCCGTATTCCAGAACGACGACCAGCTCTTCCTGCCGGGGCAGTTCGTGCGGGTCAAGCTGCCCAACGTGATGCGCTACGACGTCTATGCCGTACCGGCCATCGCCGTCACCGAGGGACTCAAGGGACCCCAGGTCTTCGTCGTCAACGGCGAGGGCAAGGCCGAGACCCGTTTCGTGTCGCTGGGTGAGATCGCGGGAGACTGGCAGATCATCACCGAGGGGTTGAACCCGGGCGACCGTGTCGTCGTGTCGGGCATCGGTAGCGTCTCCGCCGGCGACCAGATCGACGCGCAGCCATTCAATGGCAAGGTGCCGCAACCGCAGAACAACGCCGGCGAAAACCCCTCCCAGGAGGCCGACGCCCAGGGTGGTGAGGGCGTCGAGGGCGCCCATCGCGATGCGCAAGAGGCGAAAGACGGACAGAACGGGGCCAATTGATGAACTTTTCCAGCGTTTTCATCAGACGCCCGATCTTCGCTACCGTCCTCTCGGTCATCATCACGCTGATCGGGTTGATGGCGATGCGGACGCTGCCCATCGAGCAGTATCCGCCTGTAGTACCGCCGACGATCAGCGTCTCCGCGACCTATCCCGGTGCCAGCGCTCAGACGGTCTCCGACACGGTCGCCTCGGTGATCGCCCAGGAGATCAACGGCACTGAGGACATGATCTACCTGACCTCGAGCAGTTCGGATAGCGGTCAGATGTCCATGAGCGTCTATTTCAACATCGGCACCGATCCGCAGACGGCGACGATCAACGTCAACAACCGGGTCCAGCGGGCGCTGTCGCAGCTGCCCAGCGAAGTGCAGTCCCAGGGGGTCACGGTCGAGCAGCGGTCATCGAGCATACTGCTGTTCGTCGGCATCACCTCGGACTCCGACGCCTACGACTCCCTGTACCTGACCAACTACGCCAACATCAACGTGACCGATGAGCTCTCACGCCTTCCTGGCGTGGGGCAGGCCGAAGTGCTGGGTAGCCAGGAGTTCGCGATGCGCGTCTGGCTCAACCCGGACAAGCTGGCCCAGTACGATCTGACGCCGGCCGAGGTCTCGTCCGCGATCCAGGCGCAGAACGCGGTCGTTGCCGGCGGCAAGCTCGGTGCCGAGCCGCAGAGCGATCCCACGCCCTACACCTATACCATTACCACCCAGGGACGTTACGAGAGCGTCGACCAGTTTCGCGAGATCGTGCTGCGAACCAACCCGGACGGTTCGTCGCTGCGCCTGAGCGACGTGGCCCGTATCGAACTGGGGAAGAACAGCTACGGCATTCAGGCCTACGTCAACAACAAGCCGATTGCGCCGATCGCCATCTACCTGCAGCCGGGCGCCAACGCGCTGGACGTGGCCAACGAAGTGAAGCAGTCGATGGCGGACCTCAAGACGCGCTTCCCGCCGGGACTGGACTTCGACATACCCTACGACACCACGCTGTTCATCGATGCCTCCGTGCAGTCGGTGGAGCACACCTTCATCGAGGCCCTGCTGCTGGTGGCGGTGATCGTGTTCCTGTTCCTGCAGAGCTGGCGTTCCACCCTGGTGGCGATGTCGGTGGTGCCGATTTCGGTGGTGGGAACCTTTGCCGGGATGTACCTGCTCGATTTCTCGATCAACCTGCTGTCGCTGTTCGGCATGATACTGGCGATCGGGATCGTGGTGGATGACGCCATCGTGGTCATCGAGAACGTCGAACGCATCATGGAAGAGGACGAGGAAGCGACACCGTTCAGCGCCGCGCTCGAGGCAATGAAGGAGGTGTCGGGCGCGGTTATCGCCACCGCCTTCATCATGGCCGCGGTGTTCGTGCCGGTCGGTTTCATGAGCGGCCTGACCGGGCAGATGTACCAGCAGTTCGCGATCACCATCGCGATCTCGGTGGCGATCTCGGCCATCGTGGCGCTGTCGTTCACGCCGGCCATGAGCGCGATCTTCCTGAAGCACCAGGATCGCCTCAAGCAGTCCGGCTTCGTGCGCGTCATTCGCAAGCCGTTCGACTGGTTCAACAAGGTCTTCGACAAGATCACCGACTTCTTCATGGCGATCACCAACTTCATCATCCACCAGCTGTGGTTGGTGATCGTCGGTCTGGCTGCCGCGGGCATCATCTCCTGGATGATCTTCGCCCAGTTGCCGGCGGCGCTGCTGCCTTCCGAGGATCAGGGCGTGGCCCTGGCTGCCGTCAACCTGCCCGCGGGCTCCTCGGTGGCGCGAACCGATGCCTACGTGCAGGAACTCAGCCAGCGTCTGCGCGACGAGGTGCCCGGGATCAACTTCGTCACCGGCATACCCGGCTTCGACATCCTGTCGAGTTCGCCCAATACCGCCAAGGGTACGGTCTTCGTCGCCATGAAGCCGTGGGAAGATCGCGATATCACCGTCGACCAGTTGACCCAGAAGATCATGCAGATCGGTGCCCAGATCCAGGGTGGCCAGACCGTGGCGTTCAACCTGCCCCCGATCCAGGGATTGTCGCCGACCGGTGGCTTCACCGGCTATCTGCAGTCCTACGGCGGTGATACGTCGCAGCAGCTGGCGGAGGCCGCGGGTAAAGTCATGCAAGCGGCGGCCAAGCGCCCGGAGCTGGCGGGGGTGTTCACGTCACTCGATGTCAACGTGCCCTCCTACCGGGCCGACGTCGATACGGAGAAGGCGCGCAGCCTGGGCGTCGATATCGCCGATCTGAATACCACCATGGCGAGCACCTTCGGCAGTTCGTTCGTCAACTACTTCACCAACTCTGGCCGTAACTTCCAGGTGTACCTGCAGTCGGAAGACGACTTCCGCCGCAATCCGAGTGACCTGAGCAAGGTCTACGTGCGTGGCGGTGATGGACAGCGTATACCGCTTTCCGAGCTGGTCACGCTCACGCGTGACAAGGCGCCCACGGTACTGCAGCGTTACAACACCTATTCCGCCGCTCAGTTTTCGGGCGGTCCGGCGCCGGGCTACAGCTCCGGGCAGGCGGTGCAGGCGATGCAGGAAGTCGTCACCAATACGTTGGGCTCCAATTACGGTATGGGGTGGAGTGGCGAGGCCTATCAGCAGGTCAACGTCGGCACGGCGGCGACCTTGGCGCTCTCCTTCGGCGTGATCATGATGTTCCTGATCCTGGCGGCGCAGTACGAGAGCTGGACCTTGCCGCTGGCCGTCGTCTCCGCCGTTCCGTTTGCGTTCATCGGCGCGATCCTGGCCGTCTACCTGGCCGGATTGAGCACGAGTGTCTATCTGCAGGTAGGTCTGCTGGTGGTGGTCGGCCTGGCCGCCAAGAACGCCATCCTGATCGTCGAATTCGCCGAGCAGCAGCGCAAGCATGCCGGGTTGTCGGTGGTCGACGCGGCCAAGGTGGCGGCTCGCCAGCGGTTCCGTCCCATCGTGATGACCTCGCTGGCTTTCATCGGCGGTACCTTGCCGCTGGCCCTGGCATCCGGTGCCAGCGCGGCCAGTCGTAACCAGATCGGAACGCCGGTGGTGGGTGGCATGATCTCCATCACCCTGTTGGCGACGGTCTTCGTGCCGGCGACCTACGTGCTGATCATGAAGGTCACCCACTGGTTGCAGTCGAAAGTCGGCAGTGGCAAGCGGCGCAACGATGGCCAGCCGACGCCGGACGAAAGTCACTAGCAGGTAGTGTCGATGCAGCCGAGAAATCGGCCTTACAGAGGCAACCTCCCACGGGGGTTGCCTTTTTTAATGGCCGCCGTTTCGACGGCCCGGGCGGCGAGTCAAACAGGCTTTGACGCTACCCGACCGGTGGCATATATGTAAGTGGGGTGGGCGACGCCACCGAGCGACGCTCCCGACCCGATCACGCCCGCGAATCATATCCGGCGTTTCGTCACCAGCGACCGACCGTCGGTCCTCTTCATTAACGTCGGTTATGGCTGCGGCAGGCTGTCGAGGCGCAGGATGATGTGTCGACGCTGGTTAATCTTGACTGGTGGACCCAATGTTCAGGGAGGCTGAACATGACGCAGGCCGCAGTTCGTGGGAGGCAGAGTCAGACGGCTGCAAGGTATGGGGAGGATCCCCGCTGGTCCACGCCGCCATCCGGTCGATCCTCGTCCAAGGCCCTGGCCGGGGCGCTGTCTCGTCCGCTTCCCGCTCCACCGATTCGCCATCGACGCGTACTGTTCGTCACCACCGAGATCGCCGACTTCATCAAGGCCGGTGGTCTGGGCGACGTTTCCGCGGCACTGCCCCGGGCGCTGAAACCCAATTATGACGTGCGGGTCCTGATGCCCGGCTATCGGCAGTTGCTGACTTCCGGTCGCCCCATCGTTCACGTGGCCAATCTTCCCGCCTCGCACGATCTGCCGGCTTGCGAAATCGGACGCCTCCTCTGCGATGACGGGCTGATCGTCTACGTCGTGCTCTGTCCCGAACTCTACGACCGGGACGGCAACGCCTACGGAGACGAACTGGGCGTGGGCTGGCCGGACAACGACATCCGCTTTGCGCGACTGGCGATGGCGGCGGCCGAGATCGTCAACGACGCGACGCTGCTCGACTGGCAGGTGGAGCTGCTCCACCTCAACGACTGGGCGACGGGGTTGGCGGCGGGCTACGTGCGCTGGCTCGGCAAGCGCTACGTTCCCTCCGTCTACACCATTCACAACCTTGCCTATCAGGGCGTGTTTCCGATCGAGCGAATGCCCGCACTGGGAGTCCCGGCGTCCGCCTTTCACATCGATGGCGTCGAGTTTCATGGCCAACTCTCGTTCATGAAAGCGGGTCTCTCCTACGCCTCCCACGTCACCACGGTCAGCAGCAACTACGCCCAGGAGATCACCACGCCCGCCCTGGGATGCGGATTGGAGGGGCTGCTCAAGAAACGGGCACTGGAGGGCCGGCTCAGCGGCCTGCTCAACGGCATCGACGATCGCTGGGATCCTCGCACCGATCCCCATCTGGCGCCGAATTTCGGCATCAACGACTGGCACGGCAAGCGCGCCAACATTCAGCGCGTGCGCCGCATGTTCGGACTGGGGCCGAGCAGCGGCCCGCTGTTCGCCGTCGTCTCGCGACTGGTGGCACAGAAGGGGCTGGACCTCACCATCCAGGTCGCGGACTCGATCGTGCGGGCCGGCGGGCAGCTGGTGGTGATCGGCCGCGGCGAGTACGCCATCGAGCAGGCGCTGGTGGAGATGGCGGCGCTCTACCCGGGCCAGGTGGGCGTCAACATCGGGTTCGACGAGGGCGAGGCGCGTCAGATCTACGCGGGCAGCGATTTTCTGCTGATGCCGTCCCGTTTCGAGCCCTGTGGCCTGAGCCAGCTCTACGCCCAACGCTTCGGTTCGCTGCCGATCGCGCATCGAACCGGGGGGCTGGCGGACACGATTCAGGACGGGATCAATGGCCTGCTGTTCGACGACATGAGCCTGGACAGCTATCGCGCCACGGTACTGCGCGCCTTCGATCTTTTCCGGGCGACCGACCTGTTCTATGCCATGCGACGCGCGGCGATGGCGGGGCGACTGCACTGGCGGCAGGCCGTGATCCCCTATCGGCGGCTCTACGCCGATCTGCTGACCGAGACGGTTGCGCATCTCGACCAGGGAGTGACGAGACGATGAAGCGCCCTGCGGAAGCCGCGGGCCCGGTCGCGGGGCTGGACTCGCCGTCACGAACGGGGCACGGGGTGTCAGCCGCCCGGGTGAACGATCTGGGCGCGTCGCCAAGTACTGGAGAGCCCGGTGGCGGGGGGGAAGAGGAAGGCTGGTCCTGGGACGACGGTGACTGGATGGGGGCGAGGGCCGGTCGCCATGGCGGCGACATGCCGCTGTCGCTCTATCGGCTCTGCGCGGCCGACTGGTACGTCTCCCGTTTTCCGCTGCCGATGAACTGGAATCGCCTTGCGCAGGAGTTGGTGCCCTACGTCGCCGATCTGGGATTTACCCATATCGTCGTCGATGACGGGCTGGTCGCAGCGCCCTATGCGGTGGTTTGCCAGTTCGTCGAGACCTGTCATGTTGCAGGCGTGGGTGTCGTGGTCCAGTGGCCGGCGTCGTCCCTGTCGATGCCAGAATCCGAATTCCTCGCGTGGTGTCAGCGCTGTCATCTCGACGGTGTCGACGAGGGCGGGCGCGAAGCCGGTGGCGGCTGCCGGTTGTTCCGAGGCGAGACCGTCGGCGCGACGCTGACGTTGCATCGTCGACCGCAATGGCAAGTCGCCAGCGCCGACTATCTGGCCCTGAGTCCCGCCGGTCGCTCCCGGCGACACCGCGACTGGATCGAGGCGTTGACCCCGAGTGAGTGCTCCCGGGGGCTGCTGGAGCAGGTGCCGGACGAGCGGTCGGCGCTGGGAGAGTGGCGACAAGGGGTTCATGGCGACGAGTGGCAGCGTTTCGCGGCCTTCAGGGCATGTCTGGCGCTGATGTGGGCGCTGCCCGGCGACAAGCAGGTGGCGATGGGCGTCGAGCTGGGCCAGGTGCTGGCCGGCCCCTGGGAGTCGCCGCTGCATTGGCCGCTGTTGTTCGAGAGCCGGCATGCCGGGATGCTGCGCCTCGTGGCTGATCTCAACCGGCTGTACGTCAACGAGCCGGCGATGCAGATTCGTACCGATGATTCACTCGGGTTCGAATGGCTGGTCGACGACGACAGCGACAACGGCGTCATCGTGTTCGCCCGCCATACCGAGAGCGGGCACGCCAGCATGATCTGCCTCTGCAACTTCCAGGCGTGCGTGCACTACCGTTATCGCTTTGGCGTTACCGGGGTGGGGCGGTGGCGGGAGATATTCAACAGCGACAGCGTCTTCTACGGCGGCAGCAACGTGGGCAATGGCCATGGCGCGACGACCGAAGCGATCCCCAGCCACGGCCACGCCCAGTCGCTTGCGGTGACGGTACCGCCCATGGCCGCGCTGTATCTGCGCCACGAGACCTGGTTCGAGGAGATGCCATGAGCCCGTCCGCCGGAGCCGATGGGTCGTGTGGCGGGGCGCGAATGCCCTGGGCGCCGTTCTACGGGGCGACGCCGCTGGCCGACGGTCGTACGCGCTTTCGGCTGTGGGCGCCCAGTGCCCGGCGCGTGGTGCTGGAGTGCGAGGGGCTGGAACCGCGGCCGATGGAACCGGTTGCCGAAGGCGGATTCGAACTCGAACTCGAGTGTCCCCCGCAAGCGGCCTACCGCTATCGCGTCTTCGTCGGGGATGACCAGGAGGGGATGCCGGTGCCCGATCCCGCCTCGAGAGCGCTGCGCGGTGGCGTCGAGGGGGCATCGCTGCTGGTCGACCCCCGCCGCCACGCCTGGCGCCACGACGACTGGACGGGCCGGCCATGGGAAGAGACGGTGATCTACGAGGTCCACCTGGGCGCCTGCGGCGGTATAGAGGGCCTGCGCCAGCGACTGCCGGCGCTGGCCGAACTGGGGATCACCGCCATCGAGCTGATGCCGGTCGCCGAATGCCCCGGTCAGCGCAATTGGGGCTACGATGGCGTCCAGCCCTATGCCGTCGCTTCCTATTACGGCTCGCCGGAAGCGCTGAAAGCGCTGGTGGACGAGGTTCACGGGCATGGGCTGATGATCTTTCTCGATGTGGTCTACAACCACTTCGGGCCGGACGGCAATTTCCTGCCTCACTACGCCAAGACGTTCTTTCGCGACGACCTGCAGACGCCTTGGGGCGGCGCCATCGACTTTCGCCGTCCTCAGGTGCGGCGTTTCTTCATCGACAACGCGCTGATGTGGTTGCTCGAGTACCGCTTCGACGGGCTCCGGTTCGACGCCGTTCACGCCATTGGCGAGCGGGATTTCCTGGTCGAGTTGGGGCGCACCCTGCGCGAGCGGGTCGGTCCGGCTCGCCATTGCCATCTGATCCTGGAGAACGAGAACAATCAGGCCAGCCTGCTGGCGCCGGGTCTGTTCGATGCGCAGTGGGCCGACGACTGGCACAACGTGATGCATGTGCTGCTGACCAGCGAACACGAAGGCTACTACGCCGATTTCGTCGAGAACGCCACGGAGAAGTTGTCGACGGCGATGGCCGAGGGGTTCATCTATCAGGGCCAGTCCACGCGCAAGGGCGAGGCTCGGGGAGAGCCCAGCGGGCACCTGCCGCCCACGACGTTCATCGATTTCCTGCAGAACCACGATCAGGTCGGCAATCGGGCGCTGGGGGATCGGCTGCCTCTGCTGACCCAGCCCGAGGCGCTCGACGCGGCGACGCTGCTGTTGCTGCTGTCGCCTGCCATTCCGCTGTTGTTCATGGGTGAAGAGTGGGGGTCGACGAGGCCGTTTCTGTTTTTCACCGATCATCGCGACGCGCTGGCGGATGCGGTTCGGGAAGGACGTCGCCGGGAATTTGCCGAGTTCAGCGCCTTCGAGGACCCGGCGCAGCGCGAGCGGATTCCCGATCCCAACGCGCGCGAGACTTTCGAGGCCTCCTGCCTCGACGACGCCGAGGCCGACGCGCCCGAACATCGCCGCTGTCGCGAAAGGTATCGGCAGTGGTTGGCGTTGCGCCATCGCCACGTCGTTCCCCGGCTGGGTTCCTGCCACGCGATCGAGACTCGCACACTCGGCGACAAGGCGGTCCAGGGCCGGTGGCGGCTGGGCGACGACCGGACCCTGACCATCGCCATCAACCTTTCCGCGCAAGCGGTGGCGCTGGGCCGCGCCGAGGCACCCCTGGCCTGTTCCCTGGAAGCGTGCGTCGATCTCGTCGGTCGCGGTCAGTTGCCCGCACTGTCGAGTGCCGTCTGGTTGCAGCCGGTGGAGCATGGCACCGCGGAGGCGACGACATGAGCGCCGCCCCGACACCCGGCTCCGAATCCGGTGACATGTTGCACCAACTGGCGGCAGCGGTCGGCTTGCTGCTGGAGTGGGTCGGCAGCAACGACCAACGCCAGACGTTGCCCGCGGATCGCCAACGGGCAATGCTGACCCGGCTGGGCTGGCCGGCCGGTGACGACGAGGAGGTAGCCGCCAGCCTGGCCCGCTGGCGATCGCGCCAGCGACCTGGTTCGTTCGGGCGACTCCCGCCGATGCTGCTGGCCGATCAGGGGCAGTCGGCCCCGGTTCCTGTCGCCGAGGCTGGCGGTAGTGCCTTCACCGTCAGGTTCGAGAGCGGGGAGCTGCTGGAGGGCCGCCTCGATGCCGCGGGACATCTGCCGCCGATGGGGGAAACGGGTTACCACAGCGTGAGTTTCCTGACACCAACGGGCGACGAGAGCGTGACCCGGATTTTGGCCGTGGCGCCATCGCGCTGCTTCACGCTGGATGACATCGCCCGCGAGAGACGGGATGCCCGGGCGAGCTATTGGGGGGTGGCGGCACAGCTCTACGGGCTTCGGCGTGACGGCGATGGAGGCATCGGCGACCTGGTGGCTCTCGACGACCTCTGCGAAACGGTGGCTCGCGCTGGCGCCGACGCGGTCGCCATCAGCCCGCTGCACGCGCTGTTTGCCGCGCACCCGGAGCGCTACAGCCCCTACTCCCCGTCGAGCCGGCTCTTCTACAACGTCTGGCATGCCTCGCCCGAATGCCTGTTCGACGACGAGACATTGGCCTGGGCCCGGGCGCCTTTCAGCGAGGCCATGGAGCAGCAGTCGGCACTGGCGCTGATCGACTGGCCGGCCAGCGCTCGCCTCAAGCTGTCGATGCTCGAGCGCCTGTTCCTGCATGTGCAGCGTGACGAGAGTGCGCTGGCGTGGCGCTCCCAACTGGTCGCCTTCCGGCGTGATGGCGGCGACAGCCTGGAACGCCACTGCCGTTTCGAAGTGCTCCAGGCCCAGGCCAAGTGCAGTGACTGGCGTCAGTGGTCCGAGGCATGGCGGGATCCCGGCAGCGATGCGGTCGAGGCGTTCGCCGAGCAGCACCGGGAAGCGATCACCTTCGCCGTCTTCCTGCAGTGGCTGATGGCCGCCGGACTGGATCGCGTGCAGCACAACGCTCGCCGGGCCGGCATGGCGGTGGGGCTGATCGCCGACCTGGCCGTTGGCGTCGATCCCGCCGGCAGTCAGGCCTGGAGCGATCCTCACGAACTGTTTCAAGGTCTCACGGTTGGCTCGCCGCCGGACGCCTTCAATGCCCAAGGGCAGGGCTGGGGCGTGGCGGCCTTCTCGCCGGAGGGCCTGGTCGATTCCGGCTATCGCGGATTTCTCGCCATGCTGCGGGCCGGTCTTGCCCATGCCGGCGGGCTGCGAATCGACCATATCCTGGGGTTGTCGCGTCTCTGGCTGGTGCCGGAGGGAGAGTCGCCGCAACGGGGTGCCTATCTTCGCTACCCGCTGGACGATCTCCTGCGTCTGGTAGCGCTGGAGTCCTGGCGTCACCGGGCCATCGTCATCGGCGAGGATCTGGGAACCGTCGAGGCCGATTTTCGAGAGCGACTGGCCGCGAAAGGGATACTGGGCATGAGCGTGATGTGGTTCGAGCGCGAGGGAGACGCCTTCCTGCCGGCCGACGCATGGCGCGAACACACGCTGGCTACCACCAGCACCCACGATCTGCCCACGGTGGCTGGCTGGTGGCGCGAGAATGATCTGCGCTGGCGAGAGCGGCTGGGGTGGCTCGAGGGGAGCGAATCCCATGCGCACCTCAGCGAGCAGCGGCGCGAGGATCGTCGCCGTCTGGCCCTCGTCTGCGGCCTTGGGGAAGTCGTCGCCGACGATGGTATCGCCGGTGATCGCGTGGATGTCGACGACCTCATCGATGCGGCGCTGGGGCATGTCGCATCGACGCCGACGCCGTTGGCGCTGTTTCCGCTGGAGGACCTGATGGGACTGGAAGAGCAAGCCAATCTGCCGGGCACCGTCGATGAGCATCCCAACTGGCGGCGCCGCCTACCGGTCCCGGCGCCGCAGGCACTCGAGGCAAGAACGGTGCGGCAACGGCTGACGCGGATCGACCGCATCCGCCGGGGGCGCCGATCATGAGACCCATTCGGGCCACCGTCAGGTTGCAGCTGCACGCCGGTTTCACGTTCGACGACGCCAGGCGGCAGGTCGACTACTACGCCGCTCTCGGCGTCAGCCACTTCTATCTGTCGCCCATTCTGGCCTCGAGGAGGGGGTCGACCCACGGCTACGATGGCGTCGACCCGACCCGTATCGATCCGGAGCTGGGCGGCGAAGCCGGCCTTGCGCGCCTGGTCGAGACACTGCACGCCGCGGAAATGGGCATCGTGGCCGACATCGTGCCCAATCATCTGGCGGTGGGCGCCGAGAATCTCTGGTGGCAGGACGTGCTGGCGAAGGGCCGGTCCAGTGACTTTGCCCGCTGCTTCGATATCGACTGGGAGCAGCCCGGCGCCGATGGCAAGATCCTGCTGCCGTTTCTGGGCGATCGCTACGTGCGGGTACTGGAAGACGGCGAACTGGTACTGGCCTGGGACGACGCCCACGGCGCTTTTTTCGTCGCCTATCACGAGCATCGGTTTCCGATCGACCCCGACCAGACCGAGGCGCTGCTGGCGGCCCCGTCATCCGACGCTCGACGGGAAGACGCACTCCCACCGAGGGAGGAGCTGGCCGGGGACGACCCGCTGGTCGCGGCGGTGATCGCGGACCATGATGCCAGGACTCCGGCTGGGCGCTCGCGCCTGCACGCGCTGCTGGAGCGTCAGGCCTATCGGCTCGTCCACTGGCGCACCGCCAACGATGCGCTCAACTGGCGTCGATTCTTCGATATCACCGAGCTGGCGGGGGTGCGGGTCGAGGACGAGAGCGTGTTCGATCTCTCTCACGCTTACCTCCTCTCGCTGGTGGAGCGCGGCTGGATCGACGGGCTGCGT
>NZ_CEXLVS010000031.1:0-4580 GCF_982684285.1 Salinicola sp.
CGAGTCTGCCAAGAGCTTCAAGGAGAAGGGCGTCTACAAGCACCTGCTGACCGGTGTCTCGTTCATGCTGCCGATGGTGGTGGCGGGCGGGCTCTGCATCGCGCTCTCGTTCGTGTTCGGGATCAAGGCCTACGAGCAGGAAGGGACGCTGGCGGCGGCGCTGATGCAGATCGGGGGCGGTACCGCCTTCGCCTTGATGGTGCCGGTGCTGGCCGGCTATATCGCCTACTCCATCGCCGACCGTCCGGGCATCGCGCCAGGGATGATCGGCGGGATGCTGGCCTCCACCCTGGGGGCCGGTTTCATCGGCGGGATCCTCGCGGGCTTCCTGGCCGGCTACTCGGCCAGGGCGGTGACGCGCTACGTCAAGCTGCCGGCCAGCGTGGAGTCGCTCAAGCCGATCCTGATCATCCCGCTGTTGGCGAGCCTGTTCACCGGGCTGGTCATGATCTACGTGGTCGGCACCCCGGTGGCGGCGCTGCTGTCGACATTGACCACCTTCCTCAACAACATGGGGTCGACCAACGCGGTCCTGCTGGGCGGGCTGCTCGGCGCGATGATGTGCTTCGACCTGGGTGGGCCGGTCAACAAGGCAGCCTATACCTTCGGGGTGGGGCTGCTGTCGACCGAGACCTACATGCCGATGGCGGCGATCATGGCCGCGGGCATGGTGCCGCCCATCGGCATGGGGCTGGCCACGTTCCTGAGGCGCAGCCGGTTCGCCCAGGCCGAGCGAGAGGCGGGCAAGGCGTCGTTCGTGCTGGGCCTCTGCTTCATCAGCGAGGGGGCGATTCCCTTTGCCGCCAAGGATCCGCTGCGGGTGATTCCGATCTCGATGCTCGGCGGTGCGGTGACCGGGGCGCTTTCGATGTGGTTCGGCGTCAAGCTGATGGCACCCCACGGCGGTCTGTTCGTGCTGCTGATCCCGAACGCGGTCAACCTGGCGCTGCTCTACCTGCTGGCCATTGCCGCCGGCTCGGTGATCACCGGGGTCGGCTACGCACTGCTCAAGCGTGGCGAGGCGGATACGGTGCCGGTCGCCCCGGCCCCGCCCGACACCGCCGGGGTGAGTCGCCAGGCGTCCTGATTCGTGAAAGTGGGTATCGCGACCTACGTTGGTGGATGACAAGAGCACATGTTGCCTAGCGGAGGTCGCAATGAAGATTCACTGGCAGGGCGATCGCCTGGCCGTCGCCGAGGGCGACATCACCCGGTTCGAGGGCGATGCCATCGTCAATGCCGCCAACAAGAGCCTGCAGGGCGGTGGCGGTGTCGATGGGGCGATTCACCGCGCGGCAGGCCCGGAGCTGCTCGAGGCGTGCCGGGAACTGCGGCGCACGGTCTGGCCGGACGGATTGCCCGTCGGTGAAGTGGCGATGACGCCCGGTTTCAAGCTGCCGGCGCGTCACGTCATCCATACGGTCGGGCCGGTATTCGCCAAATCGGAAGATCGTTCCGAACTGCTGGCCGACTGCTACCGTAACGCCTTGCATCTCGCCGCCGAGCATCGGTTCGAGCGGCTGGCGTTCCCGGCCATCTCGACGGGCATCTACGGCTATCCGGCCGACGCGGCCGCTGGCATCGTGGCGGAGGTGATGCGCGAGCGGTTGCCCACGCTGCCCCGCCTGGAAGTGACGCTGGTGTTCTTCTCGGCGAGGGACGCCGAAGGCTTCCTGAAGAGCGCTTCCCTGTAGGCGCCGAAGGAAGAAGCGCTACGGCAGGGGGAGGGCCTCCCTCGTTTCCCGAGGCCGGCCGACCGCTGGCCTCACTCTTCCGGCTGGTACTTGTAGCCGACCCCGTAGACCGAGCGGATGATGTCCCGTTCCGGCCAGACGTCGGCGATCTTGCGGCGCAGTTTCTTGACGTGACTGTCGACGGTGCGCTCGGAGACGATGCGGTGGTCGCGGTACATGTGGTCCATCAACTGGTCGCGGGAGAATATCCGGCCCGGACTGTGCATCATCACCTTGAGCAACTGGAACTCGACGGCGGTGAGATTGAGGTCCTCGCTCCCCGCCATGGCGCGCCAGCCATCCTCGTCCAGGGTCAGGTGGTCGCCTTCGCTGCCGGCGTCGTCCGCACTCGTGATGCCATGGCTGCGGCGGAGCACGGCCTTGACGCGCGCCACGACCTCCCGGGGACTGAAGGGTTTGCAGATATAATCGTCGGCGCCCAGCTCGAGCCCCAGCAATCGATCCACCTCCTCGACCCGTGCGGTCAGCATGATCACCGGTATGGCGGGGAATCGCTCGCGAATCTGGCGGCACAGCGTGAGGCCGTCGGTACCGGGCAGCATCAGATCGAGCAGCACCAGCATCGGCTGGTTCTCCTCCAGCCACTCCATGACGGCGTTGCCGTGGTCGATATGATCGGAGGCATAGCCGCTCTTCGACAGGTAGTCGGCGACCAGGCGGGCGATCTTGGGTTCATCCTCGACGATCAGAATGGTGTCGTTCATCAAACCGGCTCCCTATCGATTGGTATGGCTGCCGTCGCTGCTGGCTGCCTTCCCGGCGGGAAGGCAGGGCTCGGCCGAGGATTCAGCGGGCAGGTCCAGCGGAAATGCCAGCGTCCAGCGCAATCCGCCCAGTGGCGAAGCGGAAGGTGTCAGTACGCCGCCCTGGGCCTCGATCAGCGCTCGGGCGATGGAGAGGCCCAGCCCGCTGCCGCCGCTACGGCGGTTGCGTGAGCCTTCCACCCGATACAGTCGTTCGGTCAGACGCGGCAGTTCGTCGGCCGGCACCCCCGGCGGCGTATCCTCCCAGATCACTTCCGCCTTGTCGTGACGTTGCCGCAGCATGACGCGCAGCGTGCCGGGGCCGTCGGTGTAGGCAATGGTGTTGGAGAGCAGGTTGTCCCACAGTTGGCGCAGGCGCTGGCTGTCGGCGCGTACCCATACGGGCACGGTGTCGAGTTCAAGGGTCAGGCCGTGGCTCTCCAGGCGCGGTTCGCTGTCCTCGAGCCGCTGAACCAGTGACTCCTCGAGATCCACCGGAACCAGGTGCATGTCCAGCGCGCCGGCGTCGCTCTGGGCGAGCAGGCGCAGATCCTCGACCAGATGCCCGAGCTGGTCGACCTCCTGTTGCAGCGACCCCAGATTGTCCGGCGACAGTGGCCGCACGCCATCCTGCATGGCTTCGATCTCGCCGCGCAGCACCGCCAGCGGCGTGCGCAGTTCATGAGCGATGTCCGCGACCCAGCGCTGCCTCGCGCGCCGGTTGGCCTCCAGCGTTTCGGCCAGCTGATTGAAATCTGCGGAGAGGCGCGACAGCTCGTCGCGACCGCGCTCGGACAGGCGCACGCTGTAGTCCCCCAGGGTCAGTCGCCGGGTCGCCAGCGTCATGAAACGGGCGCGGCGCCCCAACCACCAGGCCAGCCCACCCGCCAGCAGCAGCGAGGTGAGAAACAGCGAGCCGACGATGATCGTGAGGTTGCGCTGCTGGCGCTCGAGGAATATCTGGTCCATGCGCGCCATGAGGCGTTCCGGGGGGAGATAGCCAAGTTGCCCCACCAGCTTGTCGCCGCTGCGGATGGGAACGAAGTGCGGCTCCGGCGGTGGCGGAATGTCCAGATCGAGATCCTGGGGGGGCGGCTTGAGCAGGGGTTCGCCGATGACGGGGTTGCTCAACTCGTCGAGCAGCACGTAGCCGCGGGCGTCGGACAGCTGTCGATCGATCCCGGTCGGAGGGTGGCGGTCGCTCGACCATAGCTGGCTGCGGACCAGGCTTTGCCAGGCGCGGGGATTGTCGCGCAGCCACTGCCAGCTCCCGCGTTGCGTCCACTGCTCTCCCAGTGCGTTGGCCAGGGTCTCGGCGCGTGTCGACTGGCTGCGTTCCAGATAATTGACGAACCCCTCGTCCAGGCTCCTCGAGACGAACACGAACACCAGGCCGCTGATCAGCACATTGGTGACCAGGATGATGGCGAAAAGCTTGAAGCTCAGGCGTGACAGCCGCGGCCAGTCACGTCGACTGCTGAGCGATAGAGACATAGGGGCAGGCTTTTTCACGTATGGTGACGGTCCCTAAGTGTGGCGCAACGCATGGCAGTGACGGTTCAGGCAATCGGCAAAGATTGTGGAGATTGTCGCACATGCCGCTGTTCTTCGAACTGCCGGCTCCGGGCTGCCTGCCCCGGTGCGTCGGGTTCGGGGCACGGTAGAGCGCGGCTTCGACATCAGGCGTCGTCGCTTCGGGATAGCCGTCGCTCGCCCCAGACGAAGTCAATCGCCCAGTGGGGCTGGTCGGCGGCGTCGAAAGATGCCCACAGTTCGGTGAACGTGAGTCCGCTGACCGGGTGCCGGTGCGTCGGCAGAAGCTCCGCCAGCGGATGAAGAACGAAAGCATAGCGGTCGATGTCTTCCCGCGGTAGCCGACGAGTGCCGTCGCCCTCGACGCTGTCGCCCCACAGCAGCAGGTCGATGTCCAGCGTGCGGGCGACGAACTTGGCCGGGCCGGCCGGGCGGCCGTTATCCCGTTCGATCGCCTTGCAGTGACGATCGATCGCCGCCGGGGAGAGTTCGGTCTCGAAGGCCACTACCATGTTGTAGAACGGGCGCTCGTCGTCGAAACCGCCCGCCG
>NZ_CEXLVS010000031.1:4590-23522 GCF_982684285.1 Salinicola sp.
AAGACCCGGGAGAGCTGCAGCGGGTGAGGCGCGGCAAGCGCCTCCAGCGCCTCCAGGGCCCGGGTCAGATGGTGCCGGCGCCGGATGTTGCTGCCCAGTCCGAGAGCGACCAATGGCATCAGTCGACGCTGCGCTCGATGCGCACGCCCACGGCGCGCGCAGCTGCCACCGCTCCCGGCTTGCGCACGGTCAGGCGCAAATGGCGGATGCCGAACTCGTCGATCAGCAACGCCGCGACGCGCTCCGCAAACGTCTCGACCAGGCCATGGGCGTTGGCGTCGGCATAGTCGGAGAGGCGCTGGCAGATGGCGGCGTAGTCGAGCGTTTGGGAGAGATCGTCGGCACGGGCCGCCGGACGAATGTCGGTGCCAAGCTCCAGGTCCAGCTCGAGGCGTTGGCGCACCTTGCGTTCCCAATCGTAGACGCCGATCACCGTCTCCAGGCTCAAGCCTTCGATCATTACCTGATCCACGCGACCTCCTCGTCAGCGCTGATGTCCGTCAGCGTTCATCGTGCGAGCGGTGGGTCGAAGCCGACGCACCGTCCAGGGTGGCGTCGATTGTACGCGATGAGAGTGGCAGAATCAGGGCTCTCGATGATGTCCGCTCCGCGCGGTCAAGGGGAATTACGTCTTGCCTTCGATCGTTGTTACCGGCCTGCTGATGGCGGCTGGCTATCTCAGTGGCTCGCTGCTCGGCGCGATCTGGGTCTGCCGGGCCTGGGGGCTGCGCGACCCGCGCTGGGCAGGTTCGGGGAATCCGGGGTTTTCCAATGTCCTGCGGGCCTTCGGCTGGCGTCCGGCGCTGGTGACGCTGGTGATCGATGCGGTCAAGGGGGTGCCGGTGCTGTGGCTGACCGGTGCGCTGTCGCTCTCGGTCTGGGCCCAGGGCCTGGTGGGGTTGAGCGTGCTGGTCGGGCATAGCTGCCCGGTCTGGCACCGGGGGCGAGGCGGCAAGGCGGTGGCCAGTGCGTTTGGCGTGCTGTTGATGCTGGCAACGCCGGTGGCGTTGATCTGTGCGCTGTGCTGGTTCCTGCTCGCCTGGCGAGTACGCACGGCGGCCGTGGCGTCGCTGGCGTCGGCGCTGCTCGCCCCCCTGCTGAGTTACTGGCTGGTGCCGCCGATGACGGGCGTCATCTGCGTGTTCTCGCTGCTGGTGCTGGCCCGGCACGGCTGGAACATCCGGCTGTGGCGGGAGCGGCGCCGCGAGGCCCACGAGCCGGCGCTGGCCGACCCTTTCGATGAAGAAGATGCGCTGCGTGATCGTCGCGAGGGCGATGACCGGAATTAAGCGCTGTCTGAAAAATCGGCGAGCGCAGGCATTTTTCAGACAGCGCGTGGCGCCGGGGGAGGTGTCAGTTCCGCCAGTGGCCAGCGTGGCCTCGGCTGTATGGCGTCGCTGCGCTGGCCGGCAATCAGCCGCTGCGCGCCGGCGTAGGCGATCATGGCGCCGTTGTCTGTGCAGAAACGCCCGCGTGGGTAGAATGCCCTGGCGCCCAGCCTGGCCAGCGCGATATCCAGCGTCTCGCGCAGGCGCCGATTGGCGCTGACGCCGCCGGCGACGACCAGCCTTGTCCGGCCGCTCTCCATGAGGGCTCGCCGGCACTTGATGATCAGCGTATCGACAACGGCATCCTCGAAGGCGCGGGCGACATCGGCCCGAGCCTGATCGTCGAGGGCGCCCTGCTCGCGAAGCTGACGCAGGGCGGTCAAGGTGTGGGTCTTGAGCCCGGAAAAACTGAAGTCGAGCCCCGGTCGATCGGTCATCGGGCGGGGGAATCGAAAGCGTTCGCTGCGGCCCCGCTCGGCCAGAGCGGCGACCTGCGGGCCGCCGGGGTAGGGCAGCTCGAGCATCTTGGCGACCTTGTCGAAGGCTTCGCCGGCGGCGTCGTCGACGGATTCGCCCAGCAGGCGATAGTCGCCCAGGCCGCGCACGTCGACCAGTTGTGTATGGCCACCGGAGACCAGCAGGGCGACGAACGGAAACTCGGGCGCGGTCTCCTCCAGCATCGGTGCCAGCAGGTGGCCTTCCATGTGATGCACGCCGAGCACCGGGATGTCGAGCGCGCGTGCCATGCCGTGAGCGGTGCAGGCGCCGACCATCAGCGCGCCGACCAGTCCGGGCCCGGCGGTGTAGGCGATGGCATCCAGGTCATGCTTGGTCAGCTGCGCGTCGGCCAGCACCTGATCGACCAGCGGCAGCAGCTTGCGGGTGTGGTCGCGGGAGGCCAGCTCTGGCACTACGCCACCGAACTCGGCGTGCAGCGCCACCTGGCTGTAGAGTGCATCGGCCAGCAGCCCGCCATCGGTGTCATAGAGAGCGACGCCGGTTTCGTCGCACGAAGTTTCGATACCCAGCACGCGCATGGTCGAATCATCCGTCGGGGTCGTTGAAGGAAACGCAGAAGCGGAAGGCGCGCTAGTTTACGCCGTCGAAAAGGTATTTGCATTGGTTCGTGGGCGAGACTAGAATGCTCTGCTCTGCAGGACTGGGTCGTGCGCCCTGAAGATCCGGGATGTGGCGTGGCAGACGAGATCGGCGGGAGATTGACCATCTCTCGTGACGCCGTCTGAATCCCCCCGGATCGTCTTCTCGGGTGTGCGTTCAAACCGAACTCAATTCCCAAGGTAGGTGAGTGCTTCATGCCCGCTGTTAAAGTACGTGATAACGAGCCGTTCGACGTCGCACTGCGTCGCTTCAAACGCTCCTGCGAAAAAGCCGGGGTTCTGTCCGAAGTCCGCCGTCGCGAAACTTACGAAAAGCCCACTGCGGTTCGCAAGCGTAAAGCTGCGGCTGCCGTGAAGCGTCACGCCAAGAAGTTGCAGCGTGAACGTAAGCGTTTCGAACGCTTGTATTGATCCGTACTGCGGTGGCTTCGGTCACCCAGAGGGACGATCAAACGGCCGCCGTCTAGGTGGCCGTTTGTTTTTACCCCGCCGCCATTCATCGATGTCGGCACATGGGCAGGGCGCTCCCGGCTGGTCTATATTCAGTGGCAGCATAGAGCCTTCCCAGCCTTCAGTCCGATTCTCCAGAGCGCCTTGACGACATGGCCGGACAGATCTCCCAGCGCTTCATCGATGACCTGTTGGCGCGTACCGATATCGTCGATGTGATCTCCGAGCGAGTGCAGCTCAAGAAAAGCGGGCGTAACCACAGCGGTCTCTGCCCGTTTCATCAGGAAAATTCGCCGTCGTTCACGGTGAGCCATGACAAGCAGTTCTATCACTGCTTCGGTTGCAGCGCCCACGGCAATGCCCTGCGCTTTCTGATGGAGTTCGACAATCTGCGTTTTCCCGAGGCCGTCGAGCAGCTGGCCTCCCGGGCGGGTATGCAGGTCGAGCGGGAAGGTGGCGAGGATCCGGGGGCCCGGCAGCGTCAGCAGAAGCGTGAAGAGGGCGTCAACCTGCTGGAGCTGGCGTCGCGCTTCTTTCGTGAGCGCCTGGCGCTCAGTGGTGGGCGCCAGGCCCGCGAGTACCTCGACCGCCGCGGTCTGAGTCAGGAGGTCATTCGCGATTTCGGCATTGGCTACGCCGAGGCTGAGTGGGAGTCGCTCAAGCGCTATCTGCTCGAGCAGGGCATCAGCGAGGCGGTCCAGGTCGAGTACGGGCTGCTGGTGCACCGCGAGGAGACCGGGCGCACCTACGACCGTTTTCGCGACCGCGTGATGTTCCCGATCCGGGACTGGAAAGGGCGCACCATCGCCTTCGGCGGGCGGGTGCTGGGCGACGCCAAGCCCAAGTACCTCAACTCGCCGGAGACACCGGTCTTCCACAAGGGGCGCGAACTCTACGGGTTGTTCGAGGCGCGCCAGGCCAACCGGCAACTCTCGCGGGTGCTGGTTGTCGAAGGCTACATGGATGTGGTGGCCCTGGCGCAGTTCGGCATACGTAACGCCTGCGCCACCCTGGGCACGGCGCTGACGACCGATCATCTGCAGCGGCTGTTTCGGCTGGTGGACGAAGTGGTGTTCTGCTTCGACGGCGACAATGCCGGCCGCCAGGCGGCGCGTCGCTCGTTGCAGACGGCCCTGCCGTCGATGATCGACGGTCGTCAGGTCCGCTTCCTGTTCCTGCCAGAGGGGGAGGATCCGGACACCTTGGTGCGCCGGGAGGGGCAGGAGGCGTTCGAGAACCGCATCACCTGCGCCAGCCCGCTATCGGAGTTCCTGTTCGAACAGGCGGCGGAAGGACGCGACCTGAAGCAGGTCGAGGGCCGAGAGCGTTTCGTCACGGCCGTGCTCGAAGCGCTCAAGCATCTCCCCGAGGGGGTCCTCAAGTCGCTGCTGGTTAAGGAGTTGTCGACTCGTAGCGGGATCGAGCAGTCGCAGTTTGCCGACTGGTTCGTCAATCATGCTGCGCCCGCGCCGCGGCCGGCAGCGACGACCGATGTCACCGGCTACGAGGCGCTGATGATGACGGCGGAGGGCGACGCCGAAGCCGCTTCAGACCCGGTTTCGACGGTCGATAAGGGTAATGATCGGGTAAGTCGGCGCGGACTTCCGGCAACTCGCTCAGGAACTGCTACGCTTTCCCTGACCATTCCGGCTCGGATATTGCATCTGTTGCTGCACGAGCCGGCGCTGGTCGACGGCTTGCCGGAATCGGTCGACTGGTGCCCCGCCGAGGTGCCCGATGGGCGTTTGTGCCGCGAGGTGGTGCAGCTGCTGCGCGCCGGGCGCTATCGCAGTCCCCAGGTGTTGCTGGCTCATTTCCACGGCAGCCCGGAAGGGGAGCGGCTCGACCAACTGGTTCGGCGGGAACTCGCGATCCCCCGCGAGGTGCGAGCCAGCGAGCTGGACAACTGGGTACGCTATCTCGAGCGCCAGAGCGCGAGATTGACCCCGGTCGAGGAGTACCGGCAGTTGCTGGAAAAGAGTCGCCAGCCGGGAGCGCTGAGCCCGGAAGAGAAACAGCGGTTGCGGGAGCTGATCGGCAAGTTGGCCGAGGGGTCGTAAGTGGTGTAAGTGGCTTAAGTAGCGTGGCTCACCGGTGACAGCGTGGGTTCATCGGGAGCATCGCGGGCGCGCTGAGATTGAAAGTTGAAAATAAAGATCGAGACTGTCGGCAGGGAAGCGTGAAGTGGTCGATCGGTGAGGTTGTCAACCGGTAACCCGGTTGGAAAGGTTGAATTGGCGGCGATCGCCACCAGATAGGTAACCAAACACACTAGCACACCTGGCGGGCAAGGTAATAGAAGCTGGCAGCAAAAAGCGGGGGCGCGCTATACTAGCCGGCTTTTGGGGCGTCGCGCTGTCACCCCAGGTGCTTCATTCTTCTTCGTCGAGTAGGGTTTCTATGGCTGGAAATGCACAGCAGTCACGTTTGAAGGAGTTGATCGCACGCGGCAAGGAGCAGGGCTTCCTGACCTACGCCGAAGTGAACGATCACCTCCCCGAAGATATCGCCGATCCCGATCAGGTGGAAGACATTATCTCCATGATCAATGACATGGGGATCAATGTCGTCGAGGAGGCGCCTGACGAAGACACGCTGATGATGTCCGACGATTCCACCGACGAGTCGGCGGCGGAAGAGGCCGTGGCGGCATTGGCAGCGGTGGAGAGCGATGTCGGGCGTACCACCGATCCAGTGCGCATGTACATGCGCGAGATGGGGACGGTGGAGCTGCTGACCCGCGAAGGCGAAATCGAGATCGCCAAGCGCATCGAGGAAGGCCTGCGGGAGGTGATGTCGTCCCTGGCCTATCTGCCCGGGGCGGTGGATTCCATCCTCGGCGTCTACGATCAGACCCAGGACGAGGAAGCGCCGGGACGTCTATCCGACCTGTTCTCCGGCTTCATCGATCCCGATGAAGGTATTCCCGGTGTCGCCGAGGTCGAGATGCCCGAGGAAGTCGAAGCCGACATCAGCGGCGACGACGATGAAGAAGACGACGAAGACAGCGAAGAAGACGACAGCTCCAGCGAGGGTGGTCCCGATCCCGAGGAAGCGCGGGTGCGCTTCGAGCAGATTCGCGAGCAGAACGAATCCGCCAAGGCCGCCATCGAGAAGCACGGAAGGGGGTCCGAAGAGGCCAACGCCGAGCAGGCACGCCTGGCCGAACTGTTCTCGCCGATCAAGCTCTCGCCGAAGCACTTCGAACGACTGGTCGGGCAGGTGCGGATCAGCGTCGACCAGATCCGTGGTCAGGAAAAGGCGATCATGCAGGTGTTCGTCAAGCAGGGCAAAGTGCCGCGCAAGACGTTCATCAGCTCTTTTCTGGGGAATGAAGCCTCCGCGGGCTGGTTCGACGAATTCCTCGCCAAGCACGGCAAGTACGCCGATCGTCTCGAACCTTTCCGTGGCGACGTGCAGCGGGCGCAGCGCAAGATCAGCTTCGAGCAGGAGATGGTGCTGCTCAGCGTTGGCCAGCTGAAAGAGGTCAATCGCCGTCTCTCCATCGGCGAAGCCAAGGCGCGTCGAGCCAAGAAGGAGATGGTCGAGGCCAACCTCCGCCTGGTCATCTCGATCGCCAAGAAGTACACCAACCGCGGCCTGCAGTTCCTGGACCTGATCCAGGAAGGCAACATCGGCCTGATGAAGGCGGTGGACAAGTTCGAGTATCGCCGTGGCTACAAGTTCTCGACCTACGCCACCTGGTGGATCCGGCAGGCGATCACTCGCTCCATTGCCGACCAGGCGCGCACCATCCGTATTCCGGTGCACATGATCGAGACCATCAACAAGCTCAACCGCGTGTCGCGTCAGATGCTGCAGGAGATGGGCCGCGAACCGACCCCGGAAGAGCTGGGCGAGCGCCTCGAGATGCCGGAGGACAAGGTGCGCAAGGTGCTCAAGATCGCCAAGGAGCCGATCTCCATGGAGACGCCGATCGGCGACGACGAGGACTCGCATCTCGGCGACTTCATCGAGGACAGCACCATGGTGCTGCCGATCGACTCCGCCACCGGCGAGGGCCTGATCGAAGCCACCCGCAACGTGCTCGGTGGGCTCACCGCGCGGGAGGCCAAGGTGCTGCGCATGCGCTTCGGCATCGACATGAATACCGACCACACGCTGGAAGAGGTCGGCAAGCAGTTCGACGTCACCCGCGAGCGTATCCGTCAGATCGAAGCCAAGGCGCTGCGCAAGCTGCGCCATCCGTCGCGCTCCGAGCCGCTGCGCTCGTTCCTCGACGAGTAAGCGCGCGAAGCGCTATCGCGAAGCCTTATCGCGGGCACAAACGACGAGCCCCGCCAACCGAGAGGTTGGCGGGGCTTTTGTCATTATGAGGCGGCCGGTCGGCGGGAACGTGAATATCCTGGGTACTGCGACTGATTCGAAATCGGCGGGAACCTCACTGCCGAGGACTTCTCGAACTCATCTGCGTAATGACGAGGGGGCTTAACGCTCGCCCCCTCGTCGCTCCCCCTCTCATTGACGCCACAGACCGGCGAAACTCTGAACACTGAATCGATCAACTCGGGTCGGCGCAAAAGGGCACATCCTGCCCAACACGCCTCTTGCGACATCCATGTCGCAAGCCCCGGTTGAACGATTCATCGCTCAGCGCCGGCCTGAATAGGCGTCGCTGGGTGGCGGAATCGAAATGAGTCGTTTATTCAAGATTCGTCGTCGCTGGAGAGCTTCGCCGCACGGCTCGCCTGCAGCGTACGCGTCATCAGCGCGCGCAGGGCGGCCGGACGCACCGGCTTGAGCAGGATCTGGTAGCCGCCCCGCTTGATCTCCTCGGCGACTTCCTCGGTGCGGTCGGCGGTGATGACGATGCCCGGCACGGCTTGTTCGCAGAGCTCCTCCAGCGCTTCCAGCGCCATCATGCCGGTGACTTCGTTGTCGAGATGGTAGTCCGCCAGGATCGCGTCCGGGACGCCGCCCATGTTGCGGATCGCCGACTTGGCGCCGCCGATGGAGGTGGCGGTGTAGACCTCGCACTCCCAGCCCTCCAGCATCGCCTTCATGCCCTCGAGGATCAGGCGCTCGTTGTCGATACACAGGATCCGCGTGCCCACCAGCTTGTTGCTGGCACGCCTGCCGGGCGCCTTCTCCTCCGGGGCGGCGGCGCCTCGTCGGCCGACCACCAGGGGCACGGAGACCGAGAAGACGGTGCCCATGTCGACCCGGGAGCGGACCAGGATCGGGTGATCCAGCACCCGGCTCATGCGCTCGGCGATCGACAGGCCGAGTCCCAGCCCGCGTTCGCTCTCCTTGTGGCGGGAGGCCTGATCGAGGCGTCGGAACTCCTGGAAGATCTCGCTCAGCTTGGACTCCGGGATCCCGGGCCCGGTATCCCAGACCTCGATCACCACGCGCTCGGCATGGCGCCGGCAGCCCAGTAGAACGCGGCCGTGCTGGGTGTAACGCAGGGCGTTGGAGAGGAAGTTCTGCACGATACGGCGCAGCATCTGGGCGTCGCTGTCGACCCACAGGCTGGTGGAGACCATGTCGAGGTCGAGGCCGCGATCGTCCGCCATGACCTCGAACTCGGCGCGCAGCGGCCTCAGGATATCGGCCAGCGGGAACTGGCTGCGGCGCGGCGTGAGCGCGCCGGCATCGAGCTTGGAGATGTCGAGCAGCGTGCCCAGCAGCTCCTCTGCGGCCTGCAGGGAGTTATCGATATGGCCGATGGTCCTGCTGTGGTCCGGTTCATCGATCTGCTGGCCGAGCGCCGAGGTGAACAGCCGAGCCGCATTCAGCGGCTGCAGCAGGTCGTGGCTGGCCGCGGCGAGGAAGCGGGTCTTGGAGGCGTTGGCATCCTCGGCGGTCTGCTTGGCCTGGCGCAGCGCCTGCTCGGCCTCGGCGCGGACCCGGTTCTCCTGGCGTAGCGCCGCGTTGGCCTCGGATAGCGCCTGGGTGCGCTCGCGCACTCGCTCCTCGAGATTCTCGTTGGTCTCGCGCAGGGCGATCTCGGCCAGTCGCCGTTCGGTGATGTCCTGGTAGAGGGCGAAGAAGCCGAGGATGCGCCCGCCCTCGCCGAAATGGGGGGTATAGGTCACCAGCATGTAGCGGACGCCACCATCGCCATCGTCGAGCGAGATCTCGAAGGTGACCCGCTCTCCACGCAGGGCCCGCCGCATCCAGGGCGTTCGCTGGCGCGCCGTCTGCGGCGGCAGCACGTTCTCCGCCCGTTCCCCGATGACCGCGTTGCGGTCGATCCCCATGGCCGCTTCGTAGGCGCGGTTGGTGAAGAGATAGCGGCACTCCTTGTCGAAGTAGGCGATCAGCGCCGGCACGTTGTCGGTGTAGATGCGGATATTGCTCTCGGAGCGGATCAGCGCTTCCTCGGTACGCTTCTGCTGGGTGATGTCCTGGTAGGTGTAGACGAACCCGCCGCCTGGCATCGGGTTGCCCAGTACCTCCAGCACCGAACCGTCGGGGCGGTAGCGTTCGTAGCGATGGGGCTGGCCGCTGCGGATGTTCTCGATCAGCTGTTCGACGTGTTCCTCCGGATCTCCCGGGCCGTATTCGCCGTTGTGGGCGTTGTAACGGAACACCTTCTCCATCGGCGTGCCGACCCGGATCAGGTTGTCCGGGAAACGGAAAATCTCCAGGTAGCGCTGGTTCCACACCACCAGGTTGAGGTTCTGGTCGACCACCCCGATGCCCTGGTTGATGTTCTCGATGGTGGCCTGCAGCAGGGCGCGGTTGAACTCCAGCACCTGTGACGCTTCGTCGACGATCGAGATGACATCCGAAATCCCGATGCCGCGGCCCTGGAGCGCCGAGTTGACCACGATTCGCGCTGACGATGCACCGAGCACCGACGCCAGCAGGCGCTCGGTGAACTGAATGACATCGATCGAGGCCCGGGTGTTGTTGTCCACCGGCTTGGCGTTGCGCCGGGCGTAGTCGTCGAAGGCCCGCTCGACCTGCGACTTGCCCAGGAACCGCTCGCACAGCACCTTGAGGTCGCCCATGGTGGTCGCCCCGGTCCAGGGACGGTTGACCGTGGTCTGGCGGGTCTCGATGCTGTCGACGAACAGCGAGGCCTGGATGCGCTCGACGACCCGCTGTGGGGTCAACTGCGAGATGAAGATATAGAAGAACAGATTGAAGCCCAGCGACAGCATGGCGCCGTGGGCGAAGCTGTCGGTGACGTTGAGGCCGAACAGGTGCAGCGGCGAGAGCCACTCCAGTCCCAGCGGGCCGCCCACCAGCCAGGCTTGCGGTAGCAGGTTGGCCTGGATCAGCGCCGGCATCAGCAGGGTGTAGGCCCAGATTGCGAAACCGACGTTGAGTCCGGTCACCACGCCCAGGCGATTGCCGCGTTTCCAGTAGAGCCCGCCCAGCACCGCTGGCGCGAACTGCGCGATGGCGGCGAGGGAGAGCAGGCCGGTGGCGGCCAGCGAGCTGTATTCGGCGACCATCTGATAGAAGAGATAGGCCAGGGCGAGGATGACGACGATGGTGAGTCGTCGGGCGCGCAGCACCAGGCGGCCGTAGTCGCGGGGTTTCTTTTCGAACCAGCGCAGCCGGAACAGCGCCGGCAGCAGGATCTCGTTGGAGATCATGATGGCGTTGGAGACGACCGCCATGATCACCATGCCGGTCGCCGCCGAGAGGCCGCCGACGAACGTCATCATCGCCAGCCACGGTTGGTCGGCGACGATCGGCAGCGCGAGGACGTAGCTGTCCGGCGCCACATCTTCGCCGGCGAACAGCGAGAGTCCCGCTGCGGCCAGCGGCAGCACGAAGAAACCGATGGCGACCAGGTAGAGCGGAAACAGCCAGCGTGCCCGCTTGGCATCGTCGGTTTGGGTGTTCTCGACCACCGTGATGTGAAACTGACGAGGCAGGCAGAAGACCGCCAGCATCGCCAGCAACGTCTGGGTCCAGAAGCTGGTGTCGAAGTTCTGCTCGGTGAGCTGCTGCTGCAGTTTCAGGTAGGTGTCGGCACGCGTCAGCAGTTCGCCGAGTCCATCGAACATGCCCCAGGTGACGTAGGCCCCCAGGACCAGAAAGACCAGCAGCTTGACCACCGATTCGAAGGCGATGGCCTGGATCAGCCCTTCATGGTGCTCGGTGGCGTTGGTATCCCGGGTGCCGAAGAGAATCGCGAACGCCGCCATGAATATGGTGATGTAGAAGGCGGTGTCGTCGACGATCGGCGCCTTCACCGCGTGGCCGTCGCTGGTCATGACCCGGAACGCGGTGGAGACCGCCTTCAGCTGCAACGCAATGTAAGGCAGCGTGCCGATCAGCGCGATCAGGCTGGCGAACGCCGCCAGGGACTGGGATTTGCCGTAGCGGGACGCGATGAAGTCGGCGATCGAGGTCACGTTCTGGCGCTTGGCGACGCGGATCATCTTGGTGATAACCGGCCAGAACAGCAGGAAGGCGAGCACGGGGCCGACGAAAATGCTGGCGAAGGACCAGCCCGAGGTCGCAGCCTGGCCCACGCTGCCGTAGAAGGTCCAGGAGGTGCAGTAGACCGCCAGCGCCAGGCTGTAGACGATCGGCCGGCGGCTCGCCGGGCCGTGCCGCCTGGCATGGCGATCCCCGCGCCAGGCAATCGCGAACAACGTGGCGACGTAGAGCAGTGCCACGATGATCAACAACCCGCCTTCGAACATGAACTCTCTCTCCCTTGATCTGCGACCATTCTAGGGCAACCTCGGCCCGGCGGGCAGCCACGACCCCGCGCGCCGTGGCAGTGCTGCAGCGTGTTCGTGTTACCTCAGCGCTTGAAGCATACCGTCTCGAGTTGCGGGTCGTCGTCCGCAAGACGACGCAGACGGTCGATATCGGGCCGGCGGCTATCGCCGACGAGCGGAACCCGCTCGCGGGTACTGCAGTTGACCAGGTACGCCTGATGGGTCAGCACGTCGCGATACTGCATTTCGAAACGATAGAGAACGAACTCGACGAGGCGCTCGCCATCGGCTCGTGATGTCACCAGCTTGTCGCGATCCACCACGCTGAACGCCGTGGTCAGCGGATAGAGATAGGTCCACGGGCGCCACACCATCCGACCCTTCTCGGTCGATACCACCGCCGCCGACTCGGGCAACTGCTGGCGCTTGGATTCATACCAGCCGTACTCGTAGCTGATCTGGTAGGCCAGCAGACCCAGTCCCGCGCAGGCTGGAATGATCCAGCGAGGCAGGCGTCCACCGCTGAGAGAACGCAACAACAGCGCTATGCCGGCGGCGCCCACGCCAGCCGAGGCCGCCGCGACCAAATGCCATATCATGGTGATTCCTTGCGCAAAGAATCGGGCTTCCCGCTGGGAAGCCCGATTCGATTGAAACCCGTCAATCTGGTTGATCAGGGTGGCATTGTCGCCTAGTGATCGATCGCGACACCAGCCCCCTTGGGGTAGCGTACGCTTTCCACCAGGTCCTGGATCTCCTGCGGCGGCTCCTCGGTGGCGCTGGAGACCATGTAGGCCACGGCGAAGTTGAGGATCGCGCCGACGGCGCCGATGGATAGCGGCGAAATGCCCAGCACCCAATTGGCCTCGGTATCCGGCAGGTTGTTGGTATCGGGAATGAAGAACCAGCCCTTGTAGACGAAGATGTATACCAGGGTGAAGATCAGCCCCGAGAGCATGCCGGCGATCGCTCCCTTGTTGTTGATGCGCTTGGAGAAGATTCCCATCATCAGCGCGGGGAACAGCGAGGCGGCGGCGATACCGAAGGCCAGCGCCACGACCTGGGCGGCGAATCCGGGGGGATTGACGCCGAGATAGGTGGCGACGACGATCGCGACGGACATCGAGATACGCGCGGCGCGCAGTTCTCCCTTCTCGGTGATCTTCGGATTGATCGCCCCCTTGATCAGGTCATGACTGATCGCCGAGGAGATCGCCAGCAACAGGCCCGCCGCGGTGGATAGAGCTGCAGCCAGGCCCCCCGCCGCGATCAGGCCGACCACCCAGCCGGGCAGGTTGGCGATTTCGGGGTTGGCCAGTACCAGGATGTCGTTGCTGACCTCCAGTTCGTTGCCCTGCCAGCCACGGTCGGAGAAGTCGGCGGCATCGTTGTAGAGCTGGATCCTGCCGTCGTTGTTCTTGTCGTCGAAGGTGATCAGCCCGGTCTCCTCCCAGGTGCGGATCCAGTCGGGACGGTCGGCGTAGGCGATGGGATTGGCGGCGGCATCCTCGTAGTTCTCGACCTGGGCGGCCATGTCCGGATAGATGGTGGTCACCAGGTTGAGGCGGGCCATCGAGGCCACGGCCGGCGCCGTCAGGTAGAGCAGGCCGATGAACACCAGTGCCCAGCCGGCGGACCAGCGCGCGTCGGCGACCTTGGGCACGGTGAAGAAGCGCATGATCACGTGCGGCAGCCCCGCGGTACCGATCATCAGCGATAGCGTGAACAGCACCATGTTCAGCTTGTTGTCGACCATCGCCGTGTATTCGTTGAAGCCCAGCGCGGTAACGACCTCGTTGAGCTTGGACAGCAGCGGCTCGCCGGAGGCGCTGTGGTCGGAGAACAGGCCGAGCGGCGGTATCGGGTTGTCGGTCAACTCCAGCGAGATGAACACCGCCGGAATGGTGTAGGCGACGATCAGCACGATGTACTGAGCCACCTGGGTGTAGGTGATGCCCTTCATTCCCCCCAGGACCGAATAGAAGAATACGACGATGGCGGCAATGATGAGGCCGGTGGTCGCGTCGACCTCCAGGAAGCGCGAGAAGGCCACCCCGGCACCGGCCATCTGACCGATGACGTAGGTGAGCGAAGCGACGATCAGGCAGACCACCGCGACCATCCGCGCCGACTTGCTGTAGAAGCGGTCGCCGATGAATTCAGGGACGGTGAACTTGCCGAACTTGCGCAGGTAGGGGGCCAGCAGCAGGGCCAGCAGGACATAGCCACCGGTCCAGCCCATCAGAAAGGTGGAGGCGCCATAACCTGCCGAGGCGATGATCCCCGCCATGGAAATGAACGAGGCGGCGGACATCCAGTCGGCGCCGATCGCCATACCGTTGGTGATCGGGTGGACGCCGCCGCCAGCGACGTAGAAGTCCCTGGTCGAACCGGCCTTGGCCCAGATCGCAATGCCGATGTAGATGGCAAAAGAGCCGCCGACGAAGAGAACGTTGATTGCAAATTGACTCATGCCGGCTTACTCCCCGAGACCGAATTTTTTGTCCAGCCGGTTCATCTTCCAGGCATAGAAGAAGATCAAGCCGATGAAGGCCAGGATGGATCCTTGTTGCGCGAACCAGAAACCCAGGTCGGTACCGCCGACCGGTATGCCGGCGAGCAAGGGGCGTAACAGGATGGCGCAGCCGTAGGAGACCAGCGCCCAGACGATCAGGCAGCCGGTTATCAGGCGCAGATTCGCCTTCCAATAGGCAGCAGCTTTGGAGTTGTCATCTGCCATATTATCGTTCTCCGCGTCATTGAGGGTGGGGAGTGGCTCTTCGTTTATGGGTATTCGGCAAAACAATCGCTCTTCTTACAAACCACGTTTATCCTGAGTGATTCACCTGTGCATGAATTTTGCGCTGGAAGGAAAGTCCGATTGGCGCTTTTCGATCACGCACTGTATGGCGACTAAAGTTGCACTTTATTGGAGCTATCGGTCTTTGGTGAGATGCCTTGTCGGCATGTGCTTTCCCTGAATCACTTGATAGCAATATTGATTAATGAAAACAAGGCGTTGAATACCCTACCTTAGTATCGGAAAAGCGGTAGTGTCATGCATGCATGGTTAGCCGGTTAAACATGAGCCAAGGGTAGCACCATGACTTGCGCCAGATGTTCTGGAACGAAAGTCTGGCACATTAGTGCAATAATGGTGTCGAGTCTGAGCTGAATTTATCGATCGAGGTAAGTCATCTTTATCAATTGACGCATTTTGGTGCTAAACGCTGATGGTCACTCTCAGGGTTGTATTGGCGCCAGAAGTCAGTCGCGAGTTGAAGGTGGCGGGAATAGAATCCCACAACAGTGCACAGATAGTTGGCGTTCTCCTGGCGTTCGGTTTGCTGCGCCCCTTCTAGGAGGAAATTGACTTGGCCAGGATGACGATGGATGGAGCGGGCCGTGGCGAGGCATCCCGGCCCGGCCGGCAAGGCCTGAAGCCATGCCGTGATCATCGCCCGGATCGTTCGTCGCGGGGCATCCGACCGTGGTGCAGTGTCCTGGCGACGGGGGGCCCCTGATGGTCGACATCGATCTTTCCCAGCCGCCTTTCACGCTGCTCGACGACCGCGGGCGTGAGCGTGTGGTTCGTGGCGTCGACCTGCTCTATTTCCGTCGCGACGAGATCATTCTCGAGGCCGGCCAGCCCGGCGAATTCGTCTACATCATCCACAAGGGCGAGGTCGCGGAGCTCGATCCTCACGCGCCGAGCGAACAGGCGCGCATTGCCCATTACACAGCAGGCGACCTGTTCGGCGCCATCAGCATACTCAAGGGGACCAGCCGCTATCGATTCAAGGTCGAACAGGAAAGTCTCTGCTATCTGATGCCCAAGGCGCTATTCGAGCGCCTGTGTGACGATTATCCGACTTTCGCCGAATTCTTCCGGCGGGGGTTGGCGCAGAAGACCCGCCTGCTGGCCGAGCGTCGCATCGCAAGCGGCGTCAACATGGCGGGCTTCATGCTCGCGCGGGTCAGCGAGTGCATGCGGGCGCCTTTGATCGTCGATGCGGCCACCACCATCGCCGCGGCGGTCGCCCGGCTCAACGAAAGCCATGCCGACAGTCTACTGGTCGGCAAGGACGGTCGCTTCGGCGTGGTGACCAAAACCGATCTGCTCGATGCGTTGGTGACGGCAGGCGCGACCCAGGCGAGTCCGGTCGTCGCCATCGCCCACTTCGAGCTGATTGCCACCGGTTCCGATCAGTATCTGTTCGAGGCGCTGGTGCAGATGACCCGGCATCGGGTGGCGAGGGTCGTGGTGGTCGAGGAAGGGCGGCCGGTCGGCGTGGTGGAGTTGACCGACGTGCTCAGCCATTTCTCGAGCCGCTCCTACATGGTCGGTCTCGAGCTCGAGCAGGCCGACGCTCTCGAGGCGCTGGCCCGTGCCAGCGCGAGGCTGCCGGGGTTGGTCCAAACGCTCATGGCCCAGGGGGTGAAGCTGCGCTTCGTCATGGACCTGTTGGCGGCGCTCAACGGTCGCATCGTCGACAAGGCCTATCAGTTTCTCATTGAGCCGCGCTATCGCGCCCAGAGCTGCCTGTTGGTGATGGGCAGTGAAGGGCGCGGCGAACAGATTCTCAAGACCGACCAGGACAATGCGCTGATCGTTGCCGACGACAGTGATTGGCCCGATCGCGCGCTCGCCATGCAGCGTTTCACCGAAACGCTCTATACCCTGGGCTATCCGCCGTGTCCGGGCAATATCATGGTCTCGAACCCGGCCTGGGTAGACAGCGAGAGCGGCTGGCTGAGGACGGTCTCGCGCTGGGTCGAACGCCGTGACGGCGCCTCGCTGATGAACCTCGCGATCATGCTCGATGCCCGTGGCGTGGCCGGCGACACCCGGCTGTTGGATCGCCTGCGCGAACACCTCTTCGCCAGTTGCTCCCGCGATGAACTGCTGCTCTCCTATCTGGCTCGGGCTGCACTGCATTTCGCCGCGCCGCTGACGCTGTTCGGCACGCTCAAGAAACCCAGGCACGGTATCGACATCAAGAAAGGCGGCATCTTTCCGATCGTGCAGGGGGTGCGCACCCTGGCGCTGGAGTGCCGCATTACCGCGACATCCACCCTGGCCCGACTGGAAGCGCTTGCCGGACAGGGGCGGCTGGAAGCGGACTTTGCCGCGGATCTCGGCGAGGCGCTGGCGCTATTCATCGAATTGCGGCTCAAGCAACAACTGACCCAGCTCGACGGACGGCAGAACAGTGAAGAGCCCAACCTGGTCGTGGTTCAGAACCTGTCCTCGCTGGAGCGCGACCTGCTGCGCCAGGCGCTGCATATCGTCAAGGATTTCCAGCAACGTCTGACGCACCGGTTTCATCTCGAGTATTGACGAGGAGCGCGATGATACGTTCGCTACGCCGTGCGGCAGATCGTCGCCGCCAGGGCCATGGTCGCTATGACTGGCTGTTCAGCCCCTACCTCGGTGACGAGCTGGTGGCCATCGACTGCGAGACCACCGGCCTCGACACCAGGACCGCCGAACTGGTCTCGATCGCCGCAGTGCGCCTCGAGGGCGAGCGGGTGATGACCAGCGGCTCACTGGATCTGCGCCTTCGGCCGCCGGCCAGTCTGCGCGGCGACTCCATCAAGATCCATCGCCTGCGCGGGGTCGACTTGAATGATGGCGACGAGCTGGGAGATGCGCTGGAAAAGTTCCTCGACTTCATCGGCAATCGCCCGTTGTTGGGCTGGTGCATCGATTACGACCTGGCGGTCATCGACCGCCAGCTGCGGCCGCTATTCGACTTCGGGCTGCCCAATCCGTGCGTCGACGTGGCACGGCTCTATCGCCGCGAGATGCATCGGATGCGGCCGCAGCTGGAGCCGGCGATGAGTTTCGAGCGGGTCGCCGAGACGCTCGAGGTGCCGGTGATGGGCCGCCACACCGCCCTTGGCGATGCGGTGACCACGGCCCTGATGTACATACGCCTGAAACAGGGCGCGCTGGCGGCGGGCTAGGCGCGTGCCATCGGGCATGGCATCGCAAGTCGCCGGGCGCGGTGATAGCATGAGCGCGCCTTCATATCCCTGTGTGTCACTCGACCCATGCAAGCATCTACCGGTACCCAGAAATACGAGTTCAACAAGCTGCAGAAGCGTCTGCGTCGCCAGGTCGGCAACGCGATCATCGACTACGGGATGATCCATGACGGTGACAAGGTGATGGTCTGCCTGTCCGGCGGCAAGGACTCCTACACCATGCTGGAGATTCTGATGAATCTGCAGCGCAACGCGCCGGTCGACTTCGAGCTGGTGGCGGTCAATCTCGATCAGAAACAGCCCGGCTTCCCCGAGCACGTGCTGCCCGAGTATCTCGATGCCAGGGGCGTGAACTATCACATCCTGGAGCGCGACACCTATTCGGTGGTCAAGGAGAAGACCCCGGAAGGCAAGACCACCTGCGCGCTCTGCTCGCGGCTGCGTCGCGGCTCGCTCTACGGGTTCGCCGAGGAGATCGGGGCGACCAAGGTGGCGCTGGGGCATCACCGCGAGGACATTCTGGAGACGCTGTTTCTCAACATGTTCTTCGGTGGCTCGCTGAAGGCGATGCCGCCCAAGCTGCTGTCGGACGATGGCAAGAACATCGTCATCCGCCCGCTGGCCTACTGCCGCGAGGCCGATATCGCCGAATTCTCCCGCCAGATGGCGTTCCCGATCATTCCCTGCAACCTGTGCGGCTCCCAGCCCAACCTGCAGCGCCAGGTGGTCAAGGAGATGCTGGCCGAGTGGGAGGTGAAGCATCCCGGCCGGCTCGAGACGATGTTCAAGGCGGTGACCAATGTCGCGCCGTCGCAACTCGCCGATCGGGAGCTGTTCGATTTCGAGGGGCTGGAAGCGAAGCAGCGCCAGTTGCAGGAAACCCGAATCGACGCCTTCGATCTGCTCGCCCGGGAAGCGTGAACGAGGCCCGCCGGAGAGCCGGCGGGCCTTTGGCGCTTCAGCCCAGCGGGCCACCCAGGATCGTCTTGCGCATCCCGCCCATGATGCGAGTGCCGTCCTCCTCGGCCAGTTCGGCATACCAGGCCCGTGTCGCGGCGGGGTCGGCGCCGTGGGTCGTGTCGGCGCGCTGTCGGGCACGCCTGACGATCTCGCCCACCCGCTCGACGCGGGCTCGGTCATAGGCTTTCAGCGCGGCGGCCACGTCATCGCCGGCGTCCTCGAGGGCCCGCGCCAGTACCCAGGCATCCTCCATCGCCTGGCAGCCACCCTGGCCCAGGTCCGGCGCCATGCCGTGGGCCGCATCCCCGAGAATCGCCGCGCGCTCGCCGATCAGCGTCTCCAGCGGTTCGATGTCGTGGATCTCGACGCGGGCCATGGCAGCGGGGTCGAACCGTTCGAGCAAACGCTGGACCGGTTCAGCCCAGCCG
>NZ_CEXLVS010000032.1:0-19068 GCF_982684285.1 Salinicola sp.
GACCCCGGGAGGAGGAGACCAGCCCGGGGCCGCTGCTAGGGAGTGGGTCTACTAGGTTAGGTGTTCGCGTGGTCCTCCAGGTGCCGGCCCCGGCCGGCCCGAAGTTCGCGAACGTCGCCTTTTATCTCACTGACATCATCCCGGAGGGCGTCCAGCTTGGCGACTACTACCTGGTAACGGTCGGACCTGCCGTTGCCGCTCCGTCTCTATCCCCGGCTCGACGCTGGCGCCCCGGCGCCCATCGACATCCGCTCCTGGCGTACGACGAAGATCATGGATCAGCACGTCTTTCTCGAGATTCCCGACGAAGCCGAGATCGCGGTTGGCGATGTCATCGCCTTCGGCACTTCGCATCCCTGCCTGACCTTCGACAAGTGGCGACAGCTGCTGCTGGTCGACGACCGGTTGGCGGTGAAGGAGGTGATCGAGACCTGCTTCTGATGCCGGTGTCGCATTCGCCATTAAAAAAGTGGAAATGGTTTCCATAAATATTGACGCCCGGTCGTCGCTCGCTTAACTTGGCATCCATGAGCGGCGACGACGGGTGGGTCTCGTCGTCGGCGGCAACTCCCTGACAGGGTGAAACGCGCGCCGTGCCGATGCGTCGGTTCGGTACTCTCGCGGTTCATCTCCCGAGCGCTCTTCCGTCGGGATGAGACCTAACGAATCATTGACGGAAGTTTGTGGCGAGCCAATGGCTCGCCTTTTTTATATCCCGCCCATCGATGTCCTGCTCGCGCCGGGGCGGGCGCCATGAATTCGCGGGGAAGCATGAATTCGCGGGGAAGCATGAATTCGCAGGGAAATAAGGAGTAAAACACCGTTCGGTTGTTTCCTCGTCGTGGGTTAAGTCTAATGAAAAGCGCTGACGTCAATTCGACGTATGGCGCGTTTCGACTGCCACAAGAGGCCGACAGTGTGAATCATCAAGGACGAAAGCCCGCTCAGGGACATTCGCGGCGCCTGAGAGTGCTCATGGCAGCCAGCCTGGGCATCGCGGGCCTGACCTGCGCCGGCATGGCGCAGGCCCAACTCGAGGATTTCGAGGTCATGGACAACCCGGCGCAGGCGGAGAAGCCCTTCGAGGGAACCGCCGAGCTGGGCTACAACAAGATCAGCGGCAACAGCAACAGCGAGAGCCTGCGTGCCGGTGTCGACATGACCTGGTTCCGGCAGGCGTGGTCCTACAGCTTCAAGGCGGCTACCAAGAGCGCCAGCGACAACGACGAGACCTCGGCAGAGGAGTATCTGGTCGCCGGGCGGACGCGCTACAACCTCTCTACCTACAACTACCTGTTCGGTCTGGCCCGCTGGGACAAGGATCGCTTCTCCGGCTACGACTCCCAGTCGACCCTGGCCGGCGGTTACGGGCGCCAACTGCTGATCGGTCCGCCGCAGTCGCTGGCCGTGGAGATCGGCCCGGGGGTGCGTCACGACGAGTACGAAGATGGCGGCCACGACGATGTCGGCCTGCTCTATGCGGGGCTCGACTACGACTGGCAGTTCTCGGAGACCTCGAAGTTTTCGCAATCGCTGGCGGCCGAGGCCTCCGACGAGAACATCATCGGGCGCTCGGAAACCGCCTTGACGGTGGCGATGAACGACGCGCTGGCGCTCAAGGTCTCCTACGAGGTCGAGTTCAACGACAGCCCGCCGCCGGGAGCGTCCAGCCAGACCGATACCGCCACGGGGGTGTCGCTGGTCTACAACATGTGATCCGTCGGGCGAGAGACGCAGAACCAGAACGGGGCTTCGGCCCCGTTCTTCATGCCAGTGGGTGGGAGGGGCGCGATTCGCCTCAACTCTGGACCGAGATGACCGAGCCGCCGTCCACCCTCACGTTGCTGCCGTTGACGAACGAGGCGTGCTGCGACGCCAGCATGGCGATGACGAAGGCCACTTCGTCGGCTTCGCCCCGGCGTTTGGCGACGATTCCGGGGCGCTCCTCCTCCAGAAAGCTCTCGATCGCTTCCTCGAAGGTGCAGCCGAGCTGTTCGGCGCGCTGCTTCATCATGCCGTCGGTCATCGGCGAGGCGACGAAAGCCGGCGCAACCGTGTTGCACAGCACCCCTGAGGCGGCTTCCTTGTAGGAGAGATTCTTGACGAAGGTACCTAGCGCTGCCTTGGCGGTGTTGTAGACGGCCTCTTCCCAGTAGGGCTGAACGGTGTTTTCCGACGTCAGGCAGATGAAGCGCCCCCAGCCGCGGTCACGCATCGCCGGAATGGTCGCCCGCGCCACACGCACCGCCGAGAAGAAGTCGATCTGCCAGGCGTGTTCGTAATCGTCGTCGCTGAGTTCCAGCGGGTCGCCCTTGGCACCGGTGACGCCTGCGGCGTGGACGACGATATCGATCGCGCCGAAGCGTTCGACGCCCTGGCGAACCAGCGCGTCGACCTCGGCCTGGTCGGTGACGTCGGCGGCGACGCAGAGCGGGTCGCCGTCGATCTCGTCGGCGGCGCGGAACAGTGCGTCAGCGTCGAGATCGCTGAGCACCAGACTGACGCCCTCGGCGGCGAGACATCTGGCCGTGGCCAGGCCGATGCCGCCCTGAGCGCCCGTGATCAGCGCCGTTTTACCGCGAATCGCCAGATCCATGATCAAGCCTCCTTGCTTAATGCGGAATGGATGCGAAGGGTTACCGGGTTCGCGCCTCCAGCATGGTCGAGGTCACGGGTTCTCGCCAATCCGGCCCAGGGCGGTGCCGCCTTGCGGGGGTGGGCTCGAGGCGCAAGAATGGTGCCTCTGACGCCACATCTCGATTCCAAGCCGCGGGAAAAGCGGTGACATTCTGATTGCAGGGAACGCCATGAACTTCCGTTATCTCTCGACGGCGCTGTACCTCGGCGCCGCCATGCCCAGCGTCGTGCTGGCGCAGCCCACGTCGGCACCGTCTTCGCCCCGCGCGCAGGCACAGGCGCAGCCGGTGATCGAGGTCACCGCGCCGCGACTCTCCCGTGAGCTATACGCCACGCCGGCCGCCGTTTCGGTGGTCGAACGAGACGAGATCCAGCAGGGCCAGCAGCGGGTTCGCCTGGACGAGTCGCTGGTCACGGTGCCCGGCGTGTTCCTGCAGAACCGCGACAACTTCGCCCAGGGGCAGCGGGTCTCCATCCGTGGCTTCGGCGCGCGGGCGCCTTTCGGTGTGCGCGGGATCACCGTCGTCGTCGACGGCATTCCCTACACCCTGCCCGATGGTCAGGCCCAGCTCGACGCCATCGATCTCGACAGCGCCGAGCGTATCGAGGTGATCCGCGGTCCGGCCGCCGTCCAGTACGGTAACGCCGCCGGCGGTGTGATCAGTGTCACCACCGCCGATGGCAGCGATGACCCCGGTAGCCATATCCGCATGGAGGGCGGCAGCGACGGTTATCGCAAAGCCTCGGTCAGCAACGGCGGTGTCAACGGCCCGTGGTCGCACCATATCAGCGTGTCGGCGCTCAACGTCGATGGCTATCGCGACCACAGTTCGACCGAGAAGTACCTGCTCAATGCCAAGCTGCGCCGCGAGCTGGGTAGCGATCGCGCGCTGACGGCCATCGTCAACCTGCTCGACAACCCGCGCTCGGAAGATCCGGGGGGCTTGACCCGCGAGCAGGTGCATGAGGATCGACGTGGTACGGCAAATTCGAATTTTTATTCTCCGACGCGTATCGATTCGGGACAGGAAGTCGATCAGCAGGTGCTGGGTCTGCAGTACGAGGATCTGTCGGCCGGCCCCGGGGCGTTCTACCTCAAGGGGTTCTATCTCCAGCGCGATTTCGAACAGCAACTGCCCTATGTCGGTGATGACAACTTGCTTGGTTACGATCGTGACTATTACGGCGGCAGTGCCGAATATCATCAGACGCTGAGCCTGGACGGCATGCCGCTGCGCTATGTGGCCGGCATTGATCTGGCGCGTCAGGAAGACGATCGCTATCGCTATGGCGCAGATGTAGATGGCAACCGATTGGCCAAGTCAGGAGACGAGACCCAGACGGCCACCTCGGTCGGCACCTTCCTGCAGGGCGATCTCGATCTCACCGAGCGCTGGACGCTGTCGCTGGGCGGCCGTTACGACCGGGTCGATCTCGATATCGACGACGACTATCTCAGTGATGGCGACAACAGCGGCGACCGCACTTTCCATCAATGGAGCGGCTCGGCGGGGCTGAGCTACCGCTACCGTCGCCACCATCAGGTCTACGTCAATACCGGTACCGCCTACGAGACGCCGACCTTCTCCGAGTTCGCCAATCCCGCCGGCATCGGTGGTTTCAATCCGGATATCGAGCCGCAGAAGTCCTGGAATCGCGAGATCGGCCTGCGCGGCAACTTCGCCAATGGGCTCGACTACGACGTGGCGCTGTTCTCGGTGCGCGTCCGCGACGAACTGGTGCCCTACGAGGGCGATGACGGACGTACCTTCTACGAGAACGCCGGCGACAGCGATCGTGACGGCATCGAACTCGCCCTGGGCTGGCAGTTCGATCCGAGCTGGCGAATCGACAGCGCGCTGACGCTGGCCAGCTACGAGTTCGATAGTTACGAAGACCAGGCTGGGGATGATTTCGGTGGCAATCGCATCCCCGGACTGCCGGAGCAGACCTGGGTCAATCGGCTGACCTGGCAGGGGCTGGATCGGCGCTTCGCGGCGCTCGAGACGCAGTACGTCGGCGATATGGTGGCCGATAACGCCAACGACGTTCACGTCGGCGACTACTGGCTGGTCAACCTGCGCGGGGGTGATGGCTGGCGTCTCGGCGGCGATACCGTGCTCAAGCTCTACGGTGGCGTTCGCAACCTGTTCGATGTCGAGCATTACGCCAACGTGCGTATCAATTCCAGTAACGACCGCTATTTCGAGCCAGCGCCGGGGCGAACGGTCTATGCTGGTATCGGAGTCGACTTCTGACGCATCGCAGCCCGATGCCTCGAGGTGGAAAACACCAGAGCGGCGACGGCGTATCGCCGCCATCATCGATGATTCAAGGAACCGTTATGCGTACTTTCATCCCGTTTGTCGGAGCCCTGGTCTTGCTCTCCCTCGTCAGCGGCTGCACGTTCAACCGCTACAACGATGGCCAGCGCGAGGTGAAGCCTGGGGTGCCCCAGGAAGGGCCGACCAGTAATCCGGCGGACGCTTCCCGCGGTCAGAATGGCACTGGCGAACTGCCGTAGGCGGCGTTTTTTTCGAGACCTGACGCAACAAGCCGCCCGCGGGCGGCTTGTCGGTCGACGGCGCATCGGGGCGGCTATCAGGCCTGATAGTCGCTCTCGGAGTAGAGCACGCGCAGGCGCAGGGTGTGGTCGACCTGCTTGAGCGCCTCCAGCGCCTGCTTGCCGTAGGCCTTGTCGACGTCGATGACGACGTAGCCGACCTTGTCGTTGGTCTGCAGGAACTGACCGGCGATGTTGATGCCGTTCTCGGAGAGTACGCGGTTGATCTCGGAGAGTACGCCGGGCACGTTCTCGTGGATGTGCAGCAGGCGGTGCTTGTCCGGATGCGACGGCAGCGCCACTTCCGGGAAGTTGACCGAGGTGATGGTGGTGCCGTTGTCGGAGTAGGTCACCAGTTTCTCGGCGACCTCGATGCCGATGTTCTGCTGCGCCTCCAGGGTCGAACCGCCGATATGCGGGGTCAGGATCACGTTCTCGAGACCGCGCAGCGGCGAGGTGAACTCCTCGTCGGCACCCTTGGGCTCGACAGGGAAGACGTCGATCGCCGCGCCCAGCAGCTTGCCGCTCCTGAGCGCTTCCGCCAGCGCATCGATGTCCACCACCGAGCCGCGGGAGGCGTTGATCAGGATGCCGCCCTGCTTCATCAGCGCGATCTGCTCGGTGCCGATCATCCAGCGCGTGGAGGGCAGGTCCGGCACATGGAGAGTGATCACGTCGGCGCGGGCGAGCAGCTCTTCAAGGCTCCCCACCTGGCGTGCGTTGCCCATGGCCAGCTTGGTCACCACGTCGTAGTAGAGCACGTCGAAGCCGAGCCCTTCGGCGAGCACGGAGAGCTGAGCCCCGATGCTGCCGTAGCCGATGATCCCCAGCGTCTTGCCGCGCGCCTCGTGGGAGTTCTTGGCCGACTTGAGCCAGCCGCCCTGGTGGGCGCGGGCGTTCTTCTCGGGAATGCCGCGCAGCAGCATGATCGTCTCGGCCAGGACCAGCTCCGCCACCGAGCGGGTGTTGGAGTAGGGCGCATTGAACACCGGGATGGCGCGCCTGAGCGCCGCATCGAGATCGACCTGGTTGGTGCCGATGCAGAAACAGCCGACGGCGGTCAGCTTTTCCGCCGCGGCGAAGACCCGCTCGGTGAGCTGCGTCCGGGAGCGAATGCCGATGAAGTGCACGTCGCGGATCTTGTCGATCAGATCCTCTTCGGTCAGCGACGTGGAGAGCGTCTCGATACTGGTGTAACCCGCGTTCAGCAGCGTGTCCACGGCGGACTGATGAATGCCCTCGAGCAGGAGGATCTTGATCTTGCTCTTGTCCAGAGACGTCTTGGCCATTGGTGGATCAACCCTTCTTCATCGGCTTGTGGCGACGGTGGCATGACGAGCGGCGTCGCGTTCATGGGGAAGATCTGGCGAACCGGGGCGGGGAGCCCCCGCCTCGGCGGCGCCAGCGGGCGCATAGCTTAACACAGGCACCGCAGGGCAGGATGAAAATGACGCGGCTTCAACGTGAAGCGGGTGCATCCGCCAGGTGCGTCGCCCAGCCCTGAACGGGCGGCCACGAGGGCGCCGTGCCGGATTTGCCGCCGGGGGCAGACGTCCCCCCCGGGCGGCGGTGTATACTGGCAAGCCGTTTCCGAACTGGCGTGGCGTTATCCGGACGTTCGCGCCTCGATGAGAGCTCCCGGCATCATTGGGATGGCCGCGAGCGATGACACGAGAGCCCCATGCCCGACAAGATGGCTGACAAGGACGTTTCCCAGGACGACCCCAAGGACTTTGCCGCGACGCTGGATCGGCTCGAGACGCTCGTGGCCCAACTCGAATCCGGCGAACTGACGCTGGAGGCTTCGCTGAGCGCCTTCGAGCGCGGCATCCGCCTGACACGGGATGCCCAGCACCGCCTCGACAGCGCCGAACTCAAGGTCCAGGCCCTGCTCGAACAGGGCGACGGCAGCCTGCAGTCGGTGCCGTTCGAGACCCGGGAGCCGGACGATGAGCGCTGATCACCCCGGTGTCGCGGCGGGTATCGACGCGGCGCGGTCGCGCAGCGAGCACGTCTTGACCGGCTGGCTCAATCGCCAGAACGGCAGTTGCGCCACCCTCGACGATGCTCTCCGGTATAGCGTACTGGGGACCGGCAAGCGGCTGCGTCCGGTGCTGGTCTATCTCGCCGGCCGTGCGCTCGGGGCCGAGGACGACGCGCTGGATGCGCCGGCGGCGGCGATCGAGATGATCCATGCCTATTCACTGGTTCACGACGATCTGCCGGCGATGGACGACGACGACCTTCGTCGCGGCCGGCCGACGGTCCATCGCGCCTTCGACGAGCCGCTGGCCATTCTGGCCGGCGACGCGCTGCAGACGCTGGCGTTCGAGGCGCTCGCCTCCAGGCCGCATCCGCGTCTGGCGGCCCTGGTCACCACGCTCGCCCAGGCCGCCGGCCGGGATGGCATGGCGGCGGGGCAGGCGATCGATCTCGGTGCCGTCGGCGCACCGATGGATCTTGCGGCACTGCAAATGATGCACCAGCACAAGACCGGGGCGTTGATCCGTGCCGCCGTGCGCCTGGGGGCGCTGGTCGCGGTGGAGGAGTCCGATCCCAGAGTCGCGGCGCTGGATCGCTACGCCGCGGCGATGGGGCTGGCATTCCAGATTCACGACGACGTTCTCGACGTCACCGGCGACACCCGCACGCTGGGCAAGACCTCCGGCGCCGACGCGCGCCGCGACAAACCGACCTATCCTGCTCTTCTCGGTGTCGCGCAGGCTCGTGACCGCGCGCTCGACCTGCTCGACGAGGCGCTCGAGGCCCTGCAGCCGCTGGGCGAGGCAGGCCTGCCACTGGCGGCTCTGGCCCGTTTCATGATCGATCGCGATCACTGACCCGGTAACGACATTTTATGAAGCTGTTCGATGAAATCCCCACTCGGCGCCCGTTCACCCCGCTGCTCGACACCCTCGAGTCGCCGGCGGGCCTGCGCACGCTGTCGCTGACCCAACAGCGGCAGGTCGCCGACGAGCTGCGCGCCTACCTGCTGTACAGCGTAGGCTGCAGTGGCGGCCATTTCGGTGCCGGTCTCGGCGTCGTCGAATTGACCGTGGCGCTGCACCGCGCGCTGGAGACGCCTCACGATCGCTTGCTGTGGGATGTCGGCCATCAGGCCTATCCGCACAAGATCCTGACCGGGCGTCGCGAGGCGCTGGCGAGCATTCGCCAGTATGGCGGCCTGGCGGCGTTTCCGCGGCGCGAGGAGTCGCCGTTCGATACCTTCGGCGTCGGCCACTCGAGCACCTCGATCTCGGCGGCGCTGGGCATGGCGCTGAGCGCCCGGACCAAGGGCGAGAAGCGTCGCGTCTGCGCGGTGATCGGCGACGGCGCGCTGACGGCCGGGATGGCGTTCGAGGCGCTGGCCCACGCCGGCCACGTCAACGCCAACCTGCTGGTCGTGCTCAACGACAACGAGATGTCGATCTCGGAAAACGTCGGTGGCATGGCGAGTTATTTGACCCGGATTCTGACCAGCAAGCCTTATGCCGCCATGCGCGAGAACGGCAAGCGGGTCCTCTCGCACCTGCCCGGGGCGCTCGAGTTCGCGCGGCGCACCGAAGAGCATGTCAAGGGCATGATCAGCCCGGCGACGCTGTTCGAGGAGATGGGCTTCAACTATCTCGGCCCCATCGACGGTCACGATCTGGCGGCGCTGAATCAGGCGCTGGAAGCCGTGCGCGATCTTGACGGTCCGCAGTTCCTGCATATTCGTACCCGCAAGGGGCGTGGCTTTCGGCCGGCGGAAGCCGACCCGATCGGCTTCCATGCGATCACCAAGCTGGAAAAGGCGCCACCGAGGCCACCGGAAGTGGACGCCACCACGCCGCCGACTGCCGCGACGAGCGCAGCGGGATCGACAGCGGAGCCGAAACCGCGTTCGAAACCGAGAAAGTACTGCAACGTCTTCGGCGACTGGCTGTGTGACATGGCGGCCGAGGATCAAAGGTTGATCGGGATCACTCCGGCCATGCGCGAGGGCTCGGACCTGATCCGCTTCTCGCGGACCTATCCCGAGCGTTACTACGACGTGGCGATCGCCGAGCAGCATGCGGTGACGCTGGCGGCCGGCATGGCCTGCGAGGCGATGAAGCCGGTGGTCGCGATCTACTCGACCTTCCTGCAGCGCGGCTACGACCAGCTGATTCACGATGTCGCCGTCCAGCATCTCGATGTGACCTTTGCCATCGATCGCGCCGGTCTCGTCGGCGAGGATGGCCCGACGCACCATGGGGCACTGGATCTCTCCTATCTGCGCTGCGTGCCGGGCATGATCATTCTGGCGCCGGCGGACGAGGCCGAGTGCCGGGCGATGCTGTCGACCGCCTATCATCACGAGGGTCCTGCCGCCGTGCGCTATCCACGCGGGACCGGGCCCGGCAGCGAGATTCCGAGCGATCTCCACGCGCGCGTGGAGATCGGTAAGGCTGAACGCCGGCGCGAGGCTGGATCGACCATCGAAGCGGGCCAGCGCGTTGCGCTGCTGGCCTTCGGCAGCCTCAATACGCCGGCGGCCGAGGTGGCCGAGCATCTCGACGCGACGCACCTCAACATGCGCTCGGTGAAGCCGCTGGACCGGGAGGCGATCCTGGCCGCCGCACGGGATCACGATCTGCTGGTGACGCTGGAGGAGAACGTGGTGGCCGGCGGCGCGGGTAGCGGTGTCAACGAACTGCTGGCAGCGGAAGGCGTCGAGGTTCAGGTGCTCAACCTGGGGATTCCCGATGCCTTCGTCGAACATGGCAAGCCCGCCGAGCTACTGCGCGATTGCGGCCTGGATGCCACGGGAATCGAGGCCGCCATCCGTCAACGCTTGAACACCAACAACGACCGATAGGACTTTCATGTCAATTGCCATTCTGATCGGCGCCGTCATCGGCTATCTCTTCGGCAAGTTGCCGGGCCTTCTGATCGGTGCCGCCATCGGCTGGTGGATCAGCCGCAAGCTGCGCAGCTCGCTGGTGGGGCGCGTCGTCAACATCCAGCACCAGTTCCTGGAGTCGACCTTCGCGGTGATGGGTTGCGTGTGCAAGGTCGACGGCCATATCACCCAGGACGAGATCCGCACGGCGGAGATGCTGTTCGATCGCCTCAACCTGAGCGGGGAGATGCGCGAGCGGGCCAAGGCGGCCTTCAATCGCGGCAAGTCGCCGGAGTTCGACCTCGACGCCGAGGTGGAGACGGTCCGGCGCGTCACCGGCGGCCAGCGCGCGCTGCTGCAGGTGTTCCTGCAGGTGCAACTGGCGGCGATCGCCGCCGACGGCCAGATGCACCCCGCCGAGCACGACATGCTGCTTCGCGTGGCCCGGGGCCTCGGCTTCTCCGAAGCGGAGATCCAACAGATCGAGGCGATGTTGCGCGGCGGCGCCCATCAGGGAGCCGGCGGGGCGAGCAGCGGCCAGTCGCTGGAAGACGCCTACCGCGTGCTGGGCCTCTCCGAGGACGCCTCCGATGCCGAGCTCAAGCGCGCCTATCGCAAGCTGATGAGCGAGAACCATCCCGACAAGCTGGCCGGCAAAGGCTTGCCCGAGAGCATGCGCGAGATGGCCAAGGAGCGCACCAGCGAGATCAGCAACGCCTACGATCTGATCAAGAAGACGCGAGACCAGCGCGCAGGCTGAAGCCGTCTCGCAACGACCCCGGTCGCTATTGTCTCGTGGCAGCTAACACGCTTAGATAGAGGCTCGAACGCCGAGACTGCCACGACAAGGACGTGACTGGATGCCAGCGAAGGCCGATCTCTACCGCACCGCCGCCCGAATGCTGGGCACGATCGACAAGAGTGGATGGATATTGCGTTACCGCTACGGCGACCGCCGACTGCTCGAGGACGTGGTGTTGCCCGCGCTCGACCGCGACCCGGCAGTAGAGTCGCTGCTGCTCGTCGGGTGTGCCTGGTATACCCGCCACTATCCTGGGCTGCTGCCGCGCAAGCGGGTCATGACCATGGAGATCGATCCCGCCAAGGCGGCTTTTGGCGGTGACCCGCATATCGTGGCCAACATGACCGACATCACCGAGCATGTCGCGGCAGACAGCCTCGATGCGGTCATCTGCAACGGTGTGCTGGGGTGGGGTCTGGACGAGCCCGACGCGGTGGAAGCGGCGTTTGCCGGCGCCGTGACCTGCCTCAGGCCCGGCGGCCTGTTGCTGCTGGGCTGGAATGACATACCGCCGCGCAACGACTGCCCACCCCACACCATCGCCGCGCTGAACGGACTGGAAATCGCCGACATTCCCGGCCTCGACACCCATTCGTTGATCGCTCTCGAGCGCAACCAGCACTGCTATCAGGCTTATCGCAAGCCCGACGAAGGCTGATCAGCCTGCCTTCACGCCCGTCCAGAATACCGACCAGACGCCTTCGAACCGGCGTTCCAGTTCCGGCCTTTCGTACATGAAGGTTTCCGACAGCAGCCCGTCGATGACGCAGTAGAAGGCGGCGATGAAGTGATCGTCGGCCAGCGTCTCGCGCAGGGCGCCGGCTCGGTGCCCGGCCTGGACGAAGGCGAGCAGGCGCCGATCGATTCGTGACTCGCCCTGTTCGGTAATCGCCTCGGCCTCGGCGACGAGGTCGTGGGGAGGAAACAGCAGAAAGCGCTTGTAGAAAACGCCCTGATGCTCGCGATAGGCGAAGGTGGCGCACTGCTGCAGCAGGTGTCGCAGCCGCTGCTCGAACGGGGCGTCCGCCATCTCGGCCAGGCTGGCGTCGATCAGGGCGATCATGTCGTCGTCGGCATCGCGGGACAGCTCCAGGAACAGCGCTGCCTTGCTGTCGAAGTGATTGTAGATCGAGGGCTTCTTGATGCCCGCTGCGGAGGCGATCTGCGCCAGTGTCGTGGCTTCGTAGCCGTGGCGGGCGAATAGCGAGAGGCCGATCTGCTTGAGGCGGTCGCGGGTGTTCAAGAGGTCGTCTTCCAGTGGGATTGAGGGCGTAGCTTGCCAAGTTTGATAGGGCGAAATAAACTAACGACCGTTAGTTAGTCATTCTTTGCCGAGTGGTGCAAGTCATGATGCGACCGCAATGGATCATCCTGCCGCTGGCCGGCCTGGCCGAGGTCGGCTGGGCAGCCGGCCTGAAGCATGCCGAGAGCGTGCCTGACTGGCTGCTTACCGTCATGCTGGCGGTCACCAGCCTGTGGCTCGCTTCGCGGGCGGTGCGCTACATGCCTACCAGCACCGTCTATACGGTCTTCGTCGGCCTGGGCGCGGCGGGCACGGCCGTCGCCGACTGGCTGCTGTTCGGGGTGGCGTTTCACTGGCCGGTGTTGGCCTTCATCGCGCTGTTGCTGGCTGGCGTGATCGGATTGCAACGGGTGAGCGACTGATGGAACCGACCACACTGCACTGGATCGCGCTGCTGGTCTCGGGCGCTTTCGAAATCGTCGGCGTCGCCGGCTTCGACCGCCTCAATCGCGGCCAGCGCCTGCACGGCCTGCTGCTGCTCGTCGTCGGTTTCGGCAGCTCGCTGGGCCTGCTGTCGATCGCGATGCGCTCCATCGACATGGGCGTGGCCTACGCCATCTTCACCGGGATCGGCACCCTCGGCAGCACGCTGATGGGCATGCTGCTGTGGGGCGAATCGCGGCGTCCGCTGCGACTCGCCTTCGTGGGGATGATCGTCTCGGCGGTGGTGGGTCTGAAACTGGTGAGCTGATGAGTTCCTGATCGACAGCCCGCGCCGCAATCGTGACGTCACGGTTGGCGGTCTCGGCGCATGCCGCCTAGGCTGACAGGCCGCTGCTCACTCGTTCACGGGGTTCTTTCATGCCACCTGTCCTGCACACCATCGTCATCGGCGTCATCAGCTATTTGGTCCTGATCGCCATCATCCGGCTCTCCGGCAAGCGTACGCTGTCGAAATGGAACGCCTTCGATTTCGTGGTGACCATCGCGCTGGGCTCGACGCTGTCGACGGCACTGGTCTCCACGCAGGTATCGCTGGCGCAAAGCCTCACCGCCTTTCTGCTGATCGTCGTGCTGCAGTTCGCGATCACGTTCACCTCGGTGCGCTCCCGCGCGATCAAGAACCTGGTCAAGTCGCAACCGACGCTGCTGCTTTTCCAGGGGCGTTTTCAGCAGGCGACCATGACCCGGGAGCGTGTCGTCGAAGCCGAGGTGCGCGCGGCCATCCGCGAGAGCGGTATCGCCGACGTCGAGGGCGTCCATGCCGTGGTGCTGGAGACCGACGGCACTTTCAGCGTGATCCCGGACGCCGGCCGCAGCGACTCGGCGCTACAGGGGGTGGCGGGTCTGCCGTCTTCCCGGGGCTGACCGCAACCCGGGTATCCGCCGCGGCGCTCGGCTCAGCGAATCTCCTGTGTCGATGACGGCGAGGCCTCCGCTTCCAGGAAGCCGCCCGACTGACGCCGCCACAGCCGCGCGTAGAGACCGTTCTGGCGAATCAATTCGGCATGGCTGCCCTGTTCGACGATACGCCCGCGCTCCATGACGACGAGCCGGTCCATCGCCGCAATGGTGGAGAGGCGATGCGCGATGGCGATCACCGTCTTGCCCTGCATCAGCTGGTCGAGGTTCTCCTGGATCGCCGCCTCGACATCGGAGTCCAGCGCCGAGGTGGCTTCGTCGAGGATCAGGATCGGGGCATCCTTGAGCATCACCCGGGCGATGGCGAGACGCTGGCGCTGGCCGCCGGAGAGCTTGACCCCGCGCTCGCCGACATGGGCCTCGAAGCCCTCGCGACCGTGGACGTCGCGCAGCGACTCGATGAAGTCCGAGACATGGGCCTGCTTCGCCGCCTGCCATGCCATCTCGTCGGTGGCGTCGGGGCGGCCGTAGAGCAGGTTGTCGCGCACCGAACGGTGCAGCAGCGAGGTATCCTGCGTCACCATGCCGATCCGTGCGCGCAGGCTCTCCTGGGTCACGTCGGCGATGTTCTGGCCATCGATGCGAATCGCGCCGCCTTCCAGCTCGAAAAAGCGCAGCAGCAGGTTGACCAGGGTCGACTTGCCGGCGCCGCTCGGACCGATCAGGCCGATCTTCTCGCCGGGCCGAATGGTCAGCGACAGGTCGTCGATCACGCCGCCGCCCTTGCCGTAGTGGAAGCGGATATGGTCGAACGCGATCTCGCCGCGATCGATGGCGAGCGGCCTGGCATCGGGGGCGTCCTCGATCTGGCGCGGCAGCGACAGCGTCGCCATGCCGTCCTGCACCGTGCCGATGTTCTCGAACAGGCCCGACACTTCCCACATGATCCACTGCGACATGCCCCACAGCCGCATCACCAGTCCCAGCGCCACGGCGACGGCGCCCACGCTGATCGCTTCCCCCAGCCACAGCGCGATGGACAGCCAGCCGACGCTGAACAGCAGTAGCGCATTGAGCAGGTAGAGCATCCCGTAGAGCCCTGTCACCAGCCGCATCTGGCGATAGACGGTGACCAGGAAGCCGTGCATGCCTTCCTTGGCGAACGAGGCCTCCCGCTGGGCGTGGGAAAACAGCTTGACGGTCTGGATGTTGCTGTAGCTGTCGACGATGCGCCCCGTCATGCGCGAACGGGCGTCGGCCTGGGATTTCGACACCCGGCCCATGATCGGCACGAACACCCGCAGCAGCACCAGGTAGCCGGCCAGCCACACCACCAGCGGCATCGCCAGGCGCCAGTCGGCATTGCCCACCAGCAGCAGCGTGCCCAGGAAATAGACGCTGACGTAGTTGAGCACGTCGAACAGCTTGATCACGCATTCGCGCACGGCCAGCGAGGTCTGCATCACCTTGGTGGCGATGCGTCCGGCGAACTCGTCCTGATAGAAATGCATCGACTGGCGCAGCAGGTAGCGATGCGCCTGCCAGCGGATGCGCATGGGGAAGTTGCCCATCATCGTCTGCTGCTGGAACAGCGAGTGCAGCCACACCAGGCCGGGCAGCAGGATCAGTACGACGAAGGCCATGCCGGCCAGTTTCCAGCCCTGGTTGGCGAGAAACGTTTCGCGATCCTGGGCGGCAAGCCAGTCGACGATGTTGCCGAGAAAGCCGAACATCCACACTTCGATGCCGGCGATCAGTGCCATCAGCGCCGTCGCCGTCAGCAGGTACGGCCAGGCACCGCGGGTGTAGTGGAGGCAGAAGGCGACCAGAGTCTCGGGTGGGCGCTGGGGCTCCTGCGGCGGAAAGGGGTCGAGGCGGTTTTCGAACCAGCGAAACATGGCAATCCTGGAGTCTTGTTGCATGATCGGGGCGACGACACGCGGGCACTGGCGATCAGTCGCTCGGGTGCGGCGGTAAAGCGGTGATTGTACGCCGGTTCGGTTATCCCGGAGTCATCGATTGGCGCCAGCCGCGGACGGGAAAACTGCCGGACGCGGGAGGACCTCGGCGGCTGGCGGCGCTCGTCGGCGGTCGAGCGCTGCTCGGGCTCGGATCGAAGGTGTCGGATGGCATGGCGGCGATCTCTTGCGGGGATATGGGAATTTCTGCACTCTAATTCCTCAAGCAAGCTTGAGGTCAAGCGCGGAACATGACGACGAAGATGCCGCGGAGGGGGTCGCTCTCCGCCACCAAACAGGCTTTGAGCGTCGGCGATGTGGCCCGGCGCAGCGGCGTGGCGGTATCGACGCTGCACTTCTACGAAACCAAGGGGCTGATCCAAAGCTGGCGCAATGCCGGTAATCAGCGGCGTTACACCCGGGACGTATTGCGCCGTGTGGCCGTGATCAAGATCGCCCAGCGCACCGGGGTACCGCTGACGGAGATCCGCGAAGCACTGGCGGCGCTGCCCGACTCGCGCACGCCGACGGCGGCGGACTGGCGGCGATTGTCGCAACGCTGGCGGGTGGCGCTGGATACGCGCATCGCCCATCTCACCCAGCTGCGCGACCAGCTCGACGGCTGCATCGGCTGCGGCTGCCTGTCGCTGTCGCAGTGTCCGCTGCGCAACCCGGGCGACGTGCTGGGCGGCGACGGCGAGGGGGCGCAGCGGTTGGAGCGATGACGCCGGCAACCGGGCTCAGGTCTCGAACGGCAGCACCGCGGTGTAGACGGCCAGGAAGTGACAGACGCTACCGCCGATTACGAACAGGTGCCAGATCGCGTGATGGAACGGAATCGCCCGGATGGCGTAGAAGATCACGCCCACGGTGTAGGTGATGCCGCCAGCCACCAGCAGGGCAAGGCCGGTGGGGGATAGCTGTGCGGTGAGGCTGTCGGAGGCGATCAGGATCAGCCAGCCCATGATCAGGTAGATGAACACGCGCAGTATGCCGAACCGATGGGGCCAGATCAGACGCAGCGCGATACCGCCGAGCGCCAGGCTCCAGATGACGGCGAACAGCGCCCAGCCCATCGGCCCGCGCAGGTTGACCAGCAGGAATGGCGTGTAGGTACCGGCGATCAGCAGGTAGATGGCGCAGTGATCGAAGGCCTGGAAGACGCGTTTCAGGCGCTGGCCGCGAAAGCCGTGATAGAGGGTCGAGGCGGTGTAGAGCAGCAGCAGGCAGCTGCCGTAGAGCGAGACGCTGACGATCTTCCAGGGGTCGACGTGGGCGGCGATGCTGGCGAGCACGATCAACACGATCATGCCGACGAGACTCAGTGCCGCGCCGATGCCGTGGCTGATGCTGTGCAGCCACTCCTCGAGGCGGGTGAACTCGCCGGATTCAGGGTGACTGGAGGGTTCTGGCGGCAGATCTGACATGATTTTCGAAACCTCACTGCAATCGAGGCGGCTGCCGCCACGGCGGCAGAATTCGGAAAGCTGTCTTCTGTGACTGAATCGAGACATCGGGGTTCAGTCTGTGCGGCCATGATGACGCCGATGTGACGCCGGTAGAAGTCCGGCCGCGAGGAGCGGTCGCTCAGGCGTCGCGCTCGATATCCACGTCGCTGGCGGGCGTGAAATCGTCGAGATCCATCATGTGATCGAGCTTGCCGACCTTGGTGGTCAGGTAGTGCTCGTTGAACGGATTGCGACCGGTGGTGATCGGCAGGCGTTCGTGGATCTCGACGCCATCCTGGCTCAGCGCCTCGACCTTGCGCGGGTTGTTGGTCATCAGCCGCAGCGACCGGATGCCAAGGTGTTCCAGCATCGGCACGCAGATATCGTAGCGGCGCTGGTCGGCACCGAAACCCAGGCGCTCGTTGGCTTCGACGGTGTCGGCGCCATCGTCCTGCAGCGCATAGGCACGGATCTTGTTGAGCAGGCCGATACCGCGGCCTTCCTGGCGCAGATAGAGCAGGGCGCCGCGCCCCTCGTCGGCGATCCGCTTGAGCGCTTCCTGGAGCTGATAGCCGCAGTCGCAGCGCATCGAGAACAGGGCGTCGCCGGTCAGGCATTCGGAGTGCACCCGCGCAAGGACCGGTGTCGGCGTGGTGACGTCGCCAAGGGTGAGCACGACGTGCTCCTTGCCGGTGGCCTCTTCCTGGAAGCCGTGCAGCATGAACGTCGCCCAGGGGGTGGGTAGTTGCGATGCGGCGATGAAGCGGATCGTCACGATGACCTCGCGATTGGGAGGGGCTCCGGCGTCGAATGCCGGCCGAGAGCGCCGGGCAATTAAAAGGGCGGCATTATAACAGGCCTGGCGGCCGATCCGTTACAATGCCGGCAAATCTCGAACGCAAAAGGCCGTCATGACTCTGTCCCGTGATCTCCCGTCGCAGGCGCTTTCCGACGATGTCCAGCCGCCTGCGCTGCATAACGACCGCCTGCTGCGGGCGCTGGCCCGCCAACCGGTGGACCGCACGCCGGTCTGGATGATGCGACAGGCGGGCCGCTACCTGCCGGAGTATCGCCAGACCCGGGCCCACGCCGGCAGTTTCATGGATCTGTGTCGCAACGCCGAGCTGGCCTGCGAAGTGACGCTCCAGCCTCTCGAACGTTATCCGCTGGACGCGGCGATTCTGTTCTCGGATATCCTGACCATCCCGGACGCCATGGGGCTCGGGCTCTATTTCGAGACCGGCGAAGGGCCCAAGTTCCGCAAGACGGTGCGCTCCGCTGCCGACGTGGCTGCCCTGAGCGCGCCGTCGGCCGAGCGCGATCTCGACTACGTGATGAACGCCGTCGCCACGATCCGTCGCGAGCTCAACGGCCGCGTACCGCTGATCGGCTTCTCCGGCAGTCCATGGACACTGGCGACCTACATGGTCGAAGGCGGCTCCAGCAAGGATTTCCGCCATCTCAAGGCGATGCTCTACGGCGATCCCGACACGCTCCATGCCTTGCTGGGCGTACTGGCCACGGCAGTGACCGACTATCTCAACGCCCAGATCCGCGCCGGTGCCCAGGTGGTGCAGATCTTCGATACCTGGGGGGGCGCCCTGTCGACGCCAGCGTACCGCGAATTCTCCCTGGCCTACATGCAGCGCATCGTCGATGGCCTGATCCGGGAGCACGACGGCCGCCGCGTGCCGGTGATCCTGTTCACCAAGAACGGCGGGCAGTGGCTCGAGTCGATCGCCGACAGCGGCTGTGACGCGGTGGGCCTGGACTGGACCACCGAGCTGAGCGACGCCCGCCGGCGCGTCGGCGACCGTGTGGCGTTGCAGGGCAATCTCGACCCCAACGTGCTGTTCGCGCCGCCGTCGCGGATCCGCGAGGAGGTCGCCCGCATCCTCGAGAGCTTCGGTCCGGGCGAGGGCCACGTCTTCAACCTGGGACACGGCATCAGCCAGTTCACCGATCCGGATCACGTCACCGCGTTCATGGACGCCCTGCATGAGCTCAGCCCCGCCTATCATCGCTGAGTCCACCGGCTGCGAGGCCGGGGACGGCCTGCTGCTGTTCGATGCCGACTGCCCGTTCTGCCGGCGCTCGGTACGCTGGCTGCTGGCTCGCGAGCGCCCGGACAGCCGGCTGCGCATCGCCGGGCTGAAGCGCTGCGTGTGACACATCATCGCCACCTTCCCTG
>NZ_CEXLVS010000032.1:19078-23368 GCF_982684285.1 Salinicola sp.
CGGGAGAAGGTCTAGCCGCGGGCTCGCGCCGGCTCGGCGAGCATTTCCGGATCGACTTCGCGCGGTCCGACAGCATCTGGGTTTTCGTCAACGGCGCGCCCAGCCGCAACAGCGACGCCGCCTGGCGTCTGGCCACCCGGTTGCGGGGCGGGTGGCGGCAGCTCGAGTGGCTGCGCTGGATCCCGCGTCCCCTGCGCGATGGGGGCTACCGTTTCATCGGCGACCACCGGCATCGGCTCTCATCGCTGGGCGCCCCGCGCCTCGAGGATCACCCACGCTGGGTGGATCGTCTGCCTGCCGGGCTCTGTCGTCGCTGCGGGTTGCCTGCCGAACTGGCGGACGCGCCGTGAGCGAAATGCGACGCCGCCGCGAGTGGGGCAAGAGCATGTCGCCGCATATCCGGCGCACCGCCGCGGCGCTGCTGACGCTGGTGTGGGCCGCCGGGATCGCCTGGGGGAGCCTGAGTCCCGCGGGGGACTTGCCGCAGCACCTGCCCTGGGACAAGTTCAATCACTTCATCGCCTACGCCGGCCTGGCGACCGGGCTGCGTGTCGCGGGGTGCCGCTGGCTGCTGGCCTGGCTGGCGGCGGTCGCGTTCAGCGTCGTCGTCGAGTACCTGCAGCTGTGGGTGCCCGGACGTCAAGGCGGCGACTGGGCCGATATCCTCGCCAACTCGCTCGGGGCCAGCGTCGCCCTGTTGGGACTGTCCATGGCCGGGATGTGGTGCCGACGCGGTCGCGGGATTCAACCATAGTCGAAGATCGCTTCGCGATGCCTTGATGGCCATCCGCGCCGGAAGGGGCTCGTGAGCGGGCACCATCATGGTGCGGCTGTGTTATTTAAGCACTGTTTTGAAACAATTTGTTGTCGCTGCGTCGGCTCCGGATGCCGGGCGGGCCCGATGTGCTCGTGGGCGACGGTGCTAGGATAGCGTTGAAACAGGGTTTTACGGCACTTGGCGCGAAAGTGGAACGAACTTTGCTAATTTCATCTGGCATGTTCCGGCATGCACTCAAATGATAACGCGAGGGAGTTGATTCCATATGCGCCACAACAACAAAAGCCTGATCGTACTGCCAGCCGCCCTGCTTGCCGCGGCTGCCGTGACCCCTGCTCAGGCTGCCACTTTGGATGATGTCAAAAGCAGCGGCGAATTCACCTGTGGCGTCAGCACGGGTCTGACCGGCTTCTCCTCACCCGATGAAAACGGCAAGTGGACCGGCATCGATGTCGAGGTCTGCCGCGCCGTTGCCGCTGCCGTTCTCGGCGATCCGGAGAAGGTGGTGTTCTCTCCGCTCACCGCCAAGGAGCGCTTCACCGCCCTGCAGTCCGGCGAAGTCGACGTGCTGTCCCGCAACACCACCTGGACCGCCACGCGCGACAACTCCCTGGGTCTGAACTTCACTGGCGTCAATTTCTATGACGGTCAGGGCTTCCTGGTCCGCAAGGACCTGGGCATCGAGAGTGCCACCGAGCTCGATGGAGCCTCCATCTGCGTCCAGGCGGGGACCACCACCGAGCTGAACATGGCCGACTACTTCAAGGCCCATGACATGCAGTTCCAGCAGGTCGCGTTCGATACCTCCGACCAGACCGCTCAGGGTTTCGACAGCGGACGTTGCGACGTGCTGACCTCCGATTCGTCGCAGCTGGCCGCGCTGCGTCTGCAACTGGCGGATCCCGACGGCGTGGTGATTCTGCCCGAGCGCATTTCCAAGGAGCCGCTGGGCCCGGTCGTTCGCCAGGGGGACGACCAGTGGTTCAACATCGTCAAGTGGACGCTGTTCGCGATGCTCGACGCCGAAGAGCTCGGCGTGACCAGCGACAACGTCGACCAGATGCGCGACAACCCGCCGAACCCGGACGTGGCGCGCCTGCTGGGCAAGGATGGCACCTTCGGCGAGCAGATGGGCATCAGCAACGACTGGGCCTACAACATCGTCAAGATGGTGGGCAACTACGGCGAAGTCTTCGAGCGTACCGTCGGCATGGATTCTCCGATGAAGCTCGAGCGTGGCATCAACGCGCTGTGGAACGACGGCGGCATCCAGTACGCCCCGCCGGTTCGCTGAGCGTCAACTCGTCCTCTCGACACCGCGCCCCTTCGGTCTGAGCGCCGGGGTGCGGTGTTTCTCAACGCTCGAGTAGAGACAACTCATGCTGCGTCCATCCACTACCCTGCCGCGACGGGGGCGGGGCCCCCTGTGGCGGAATCCCGCCATCCGCGCCCTGATCGTTCAGGCCGTGCTGTTTCTGGTCCTGGCGGTTTTCATCGGTTATCTGGTCCACAACACGCTGGTCAACCTCGAGGCCCGCGGTATTCAGACCGGTTTCGGCTTTCTCGAAGGGCGAGCCGGTTTCTCGATTCCGCAGACGCTGATCGACTACACCAGCGATAGCACCTACGGCAAAACGTTCGTCATCGGTCTGCTCAACACGCTGCTGGTATCGGCACTGGGGATCGTGGCGGCGACGATCATCGGCTTCCTGGTCGGCATTGCCCGTCTGTCGCCCAACTGGCTGCTGGCGCGTCTGGCGACGATCTACGTCGAGGCTTTCCGCAATATCCCGCTGCTGGTCCAGATCCTGTTCTGGTACTACGCCGTGCTGCGGGCGCTGCCATCGCCGCGACAGAGCCTGTCGCTGTTCGATGCCTTCTTCTTCAACGTGCGCGGCATGGTGATGCCCGATCCGCAGCCGCTCGAGGGCTTCTCCGCGACGCCCTGGGCGCTATTGATCGCCGTCGTCGCCGTCTTCCTGTTCGGCCTGTTCGCCAAGCGGCGCCAGGCGAGAACCGGCCAGGCGCTGCCGGTCTACTGGATCGGCGCGACTGTCGTCATCGGCCTGCCGCTGATCGTCTTCCTCGCCACCGGGTCGCCGCTCGACTGGACGCTGCCGGAATTGACCGGTTTCAACTTCCGCGGCGGGATCAATATCCTGCCGGAGCTGCTGGCGCTGTGGCTGGCGCTGTCGATCTACACCGCGGCCTTCATCGCCGAGATCGTGCGCTCGGGCATTCTGTCGGTCTCCCATGGCCAGACCGAGGCGGCGCGCTCGCTGAGCCTGCCGGAGACCATCACCCTGCGCAAGATCGTCATCCCCCAGGCGATGCGGGTCATCGTTCCGCAGATGACCAGCCAGTATCTCAACCTGATCAAGAACTCCTCGCTGGCCACGGCGATCGGCTACCCGGACCTCGTTGCCGTCTTTGCCGGCACCACGCTGAACCAGACGGGGCAGGCGATCGAGATCATCGCCATGACCATGGCGGTCTATCTGGTCATCAGCCTGACGGTGTCGTTCCTGATGAACCTCTACAATGCGCGCACGCTGCTGAAGGAGCGTTGAGATGACGACTGACTCTACCTTCCGCACCCAAATGATCGAGGCGCGCGAGGCGCCCGACCAGAGCCGGGGCGTGCTCGGCTGGTTCCGGGCCAACCTGTTCAACGGCCCGATCAACAGCATCGTCTCGATCGTGGTCATCCTGCTGCTGGCGCGACTGGTCTGGCCATTCCTGGAATGGGCGGTGATCGACGCCGACTGGATCGGCACCACCCGCGACGCCTGTACCGGCGAGGGCGCCTGCTGGGTGTTCATCTCGGCTCGCTTCGAGTCCATCATCTACGGCTTCTACCCCGAGGCGGCGCGCTGGCGAGTCGATATCGTCTTCGCGCTGCTGGCGATCCTGGTGGCCTGGCTGGCGGTCCCACGAATGCCACGCAAGAAGTGGGTCGCGCTGTTCACGCTGGTCGTGTTCCCGATCATCGCCTTCTTCCTGCTGGTGGGGGGCTCGTTCGGACTCGAATACGTGCCGACTCGTGCCTGGGGCGGGTTGATGCTGACGCTGACGATCGCCGTGGTGGGCATCGTTGGCTCGCTGCCGCTGGGTATCATCCTGGCACTGGGGCGGCGCTCGAAGATGCCCTTCGTCAAGGGCGTCTGCGTGATCTTCATCGAGTTGTGGCGGGGGGTGCCGCTGATCACGGTCCTGTTCATGGCCTCTGTCATGCTGCCGCTGTTCGTGCCGGGCGAACTGGATTTCGACAAGTTGTTGCGGGCGCTGATCGGGATCATGTTCTTCTGGAGCGCCTACATGGCGGAGGTGATCCGCAGCGGGCTGCAGGCGATCGGCAAGGGGCAGAACGAGGCGGGGCAAGCCCTGGGGTTGAGCTATTGGCAGCGCATGGGGCTGATCATTCTGCCGCAGGCGCTGAAGATGGTCATTCCGGGCATCGTCAACACCTTCATCGCGCTGTTCAAGGACACCTCGCTGGTGCTGATCATCGG
>NZ_CEXLVS010000033.1:0-5217 GCF_982684285.1 Salinicola sp.
CATCGGAGGGGCCCGAAGCGCTCACCGTCCGCCGCATCGCCACCGAGGCCGGCAACGAGGATGGCGCGTCGTTCGTGCGCTTCCCCTTCCATCACTGGCATCACAGCGTCATCGTGCCTGACGACCATCCGCTGACCAGAGCCACGCCCCTGACCCTGGAGGACGTGGCCGACTACCCCGTCGTGACCTACCACGAAGGCTTCACCGGCCGCGCCAGGATCGATCAGGCCTTCGAGAAGGCTTCGCTGGTACCCAATGTCGTTCTGACCGCGCTGGATGCCGACGTGATCAAGACCTACGTCGAGCTGGGTCTGGGGATCGGAATCATCGCATCATTGGCTTACCACCCCGATCGCGACCGTGGATTGGAACTGCTGCCGGGAGAGTCGTTGTTCCCCCGCAATACCACCTATCTCGCCCTCAGGCGCGGGCATTTCCTGCACGCCTTCGCCTACGAATTCCTCCAGCTCTGCAGCGCTGCGCTGGACGCAACGACGGTGCAGCAAGCGCTCGGTGCGCGCTGACCCGATAAGTCAAAAATACGATAAGCAATTCAGTTTTTATTACTTTTTAAATAGATAGCAGCTCACTTAGAGTCATCGGACAGACACTCCCACCGATCGACTTCAGGGAACCGATACCCGTGAGAAAATTGACTTCTTGGGCATTCACCAGCGCACTGGGGCTGTTCGCGCTGGGCGCCACGCCATTCGCCCAGGCGGAAGACATCGAGCTGCTAAACGCCTCCTATGACCCGACGCGTGAGCTTTATCAAGCCTACGACCCTCTGTTCAGCAAGTGGTACAAGCAACAGACCGGTGACGACGTCACCATCGAACAGAGCCATGGAGGCTCTGGCAGTCAGGCACGTTCCATCATCGACGGTCTGCCTGCTGACGTGGCGACGCTGGCGCTGGGTTACGACATCGACGCCATCGCCGATCGCACCGGCAAGATACCCGATGAGTGGCAGAGCGCGTTTCCGCACAACAGTGCACCCTATACGTCGACGATCGTCTTTCTGGTTCGCAAGGGAAATCCCAAGAACATCCAGGACTGGGATGACCTGACGAAAGATGGCATCGAGGTCATCACCCCCAATCCCAAGACGTCCGGCGGCGCCCGCTGGAACTTCCTGGCCGCCTGGATCTACGTCCTGAAGCAGCAACTGGGCGACCTGGGCAAGCTCGACGATCCTCGGTACGCCGATGAAGTCAGCGCCGCAAGAGCGGCAGCAGAGCAGTTCGTCGGCGACCTCTACCGCCATGTGCCGGTACTCGACTCCGGCGCACGCGGTGCCACCAACACCTTCGTGCAGCGAGTTATCGGCGACGTGCTGTTGGCATGGGAAAACGAGGCGTTCCTGGCCACGGAAGAACTGGGTGAGGGACAGTTCGATATCGTGGTGCCCTCGGTGAGCATTCTCGCGGAGCCGCCGGTCGCGGTCGTCGAGGGCAATGTCAGGAAAAAGGGAGAGGCTGCCGAGAAGGCCGCTCACGCCTATCTCGAACATCTCTATTCTCCCGAAGCCCAGGCGTTGGCGGCTGCCAACTACTATCGCCCGGTCAATCCCGAGTCTGCCGCGAAGGAGGATCTCGCACGCTTTCCCGATCTGGAACTGCACACGGTCAATGAAGTCTTCGGTAGCTGGCGCGAAGCGCAAGCGACCTACTTCGACGACGGTGGCATCTTCGACAAGATCTATCACCCCTGAATGCCTGGAAGCCGATCTCTCATGAGCCAACGAAAGACGCTGTTACCGGGTTTCGGGCTGAGTCTGGGTATCACGGTATTCACGCTCTCGCTGCTGGTGCTGATCCCGCTATCGGCCCTCGTCACCAGATCCGCCGAGCTCAGCCTCGGCGGTATGTGGGATGCGCTGGCGGATCGCAGGGTGCTGGCTGCCTTTCGCGTCAGTTTCTCGACCGCCTTTGCAGCCGCCTTCGCCAATCTGTTTCTGGGGTTGATCGTCGCTTGGGTGCTGGTGCGCTACCCCCTCCCCCTCAAACGCGGCTTCGACGCCCTGATCGATCTGCCGTTCGCGCTCCCCACCGCCGTCGCGGGGATCGTGCTGACGACGCTGTATGCCCCCAACGGTTGGTTGGGGCAGTTCTTCACGGACTGGGGGATTCGCGTGGCTTTCACGCCACTGGGCATCATCGTGGCATTGATTTTCATCGGGCTGCCATTCGTCGTACGCACGGTCGAACCCGTGCTTCAGGAACTGGATCGACAGCAAGAAGAGGCCTCGACCAGCTTGGGCGCGTCGCGCTGGCAGACCTTCTATCGCGTACTGCTACCGCCACTGGTACCGGCCATTCTGACCGGATTTTCACTCGCTTTTGCGAGAGGGCTGGGGGAGTACGGATCGGTCATCTTCATCGCCGGCAACATGCCGATGAAGTCCGAAATCGTCCCCCTGTTGATCGTCACCAAACTCGAGCAGTACGACTACGCCGGCGCCCCCGGTATCGCGCTGGCATCGCTGGTCGTTGCCTTCATCATGCTGCTCGTCGTCAACGGACTGCAACACTGGACGCGCAAGCGCACCGGTCGCGACTAAGGAAAGCCTCATGAGTCGTATTCTCCAACCCCAAACCGCGTCGCGAGAGCAAAAGGGAGAAATGCCGTTCGTTCGCTACCTGCTGAGTCTGCTGGCGCTGGCCATCATCGGGTTGTTTCTGATCCTGCCCCTGGTCGCTGTCCTGTTCGAAGCGTTTCGGGAAGGCTGGCAGGCCTACCTGACCGCCATCACCGATCGCTACACGCGACACTCGATTCTGCTGACACTGTTCACGGCGCTGATCTGCGTGCCGTTGAATACGCTCTTCGGCATTGCCGCAGCCTGGTGTATCGCACGGTTCCAGTTCCCGGGCCGTAGCCTGCTGACCACGCTGATCGACCTGCCCTTTTCGGTATCGCCGGTCATCGCCGGCCTCGTCTTCATTCTGATCTTCGGTGCTCAAGGCTGGTTCGGCGGCTGGTTCGCGGCCAACGGCTTTCCCATCATCTTCGCGCTGCCAGGCATTGTGCTGGCTACGATGTTCGTCACCTTGCCGTTCGTCGCCCGCGAGCTGATACCCCTGATGCAAGCGCAAGGCGCCGAGCAGGAGGAGGCGGCGATAATGCTCGGGGCCGGCCCATGGCGAATGTTCTGGACGATCACGCTACCGCGCATCAAGTGGGGGCTGCTGTATGGCGTGATTCTCTGCAACGCGCGCGCCATGGGCGAATTCGGTGCGGTATCCGTCGTATCCGGGCATATCCGTGGCTCGACCAACACGCTACCGCTTCACGTCGAGATTCTTTACAACGAGTACCAGTTCAGCGCGGCCTTCGCCGTCGCCACGCTGTTGGCCGGCCTCGCCATCGTGACCCTGATCGCCAAGTCGATCGTCGAGTGGCGCCAGCAGCGTCAATGGGAGAATGCATCGTCATGAGTATCCAGGTTAACCAGTTGACCAAACGCTACGGCAACTTCACGGCACTGGACGATATTTCGCTCTCCATCGACGATGGCGAGCTGGTGGCACTGCTCGGCCCCTCCGGCTGCGGCAAGACCACGCTCCTTCGCAGTATTGCGGGCATGGAATTCGCCGACAGCGGCAACATCCTGCTCGAGGGCCGCGACATGACGTTCGAGCCCATACGCCATCGCCAGGTCGGATTCGTATTTCAACACTACGCCCTGTTCAACCACATGAGCGTGTTCGAGAACGTCGCCTATGGTTTACGCGTCAGGCCGCGTGCCCGGCGTCCCAACGAAGCCGCGATTCGTCAGCGCGTCCATGAGCTGCTCGAGCTCGTTCAACTGGAATGGCTGGCCACGCGATTTCCGCCACAGATCTCCGGTGGCCAGCGCCAACGTATTGCGCTGGCGAGGGCTCTGGCGGTGGAACCTCGATACCTGCTGCTTGACGAACCGTTCGGCGCACTGGATGCCAACGTTCGCAAGGAATTGAGACGCTGGCTGCGCCGTCTACACGAGGAGCTTCATGTGACGAGTCTGTTCGTCACTCACGATCAGGAAGAGGCCATGGAAGTCGCGAGCCGCATTGTGGTGATGAATCATGGGCGAATCGAGCAGGTGGGTACGCCTGCCGAGATCTACGACGAACCACGCACACCGTTCGTTTCTTCCTTCATTGGCAACGTCAATGTGTTTCAGGGCACCATTCGCAGTGGCGCTTTCCACAGTGGCAGCTGGCGTCTTCCACTAACGGATGCCAGAGATACCCTCCACGCTGCCGAGCAGAACGCGTTCATCCGTCCGCACGACATCGAGATTGTTCATCCTTTGACATCAGAGTGGCAAGCAAGAGTCCAACACATCCAGCCGATGGGCAGCAGCTATCATATCGAGGCGGTTCCCTTCGCTGATGCCGCTGGAGGAGATGGCCCTCAGATCGAAAGCGGACTGATCGTGATCGAAATGACTCGCCACGCGTTCAAGTCATTGTCGTTATCCCCCGGTGATCGAGTCGGTCTGAAAATCCATCACATTCATTGGTTTCAGCCGCGACAGGTCATCGGGAAGCCCTCGATCGCCCCGCCGGTTCCCGCCTGACAACGAGCATCGAGCTTTTCTTGGCGAAGCATCGGTCATGCGCCTCGGCACCGACACGGCAACGAAAAAGCGGCACGCATGATGCGTGCCGCTGACGCAGGGCTAGAGCCCGAGACGACTGTGTTCAGCGCTTGGCGTAGAGCCTCTCGGCGTGGTAGCGCAGGTGTTCGTCGATGAAGCTGGCGATGAAGAAGTAGCTGTGGTCGTAGCCCGGGTGGCGGCGCAGGGTCAGCGGGTGATCGTGCTCTTCGCAGACCGCCTCCAGCCGCTCCGGCTTGAGCTGCTCTTCGAGAAAGTTGTCGGCTTCGCCCTGGTCGATGAACAGCGGCTGGCGCGACGAGCCCTTGGCGACCAGTTCGCAGGCGTCGTACTGCGTGCGCAGGCCGACGTCGTCGCCCAGGTAGTTCTCGAACGCCTTCTGCCCCCAGGGTACCTGGGTCGGGTTGACGATCGGCGCGAAGGCCGAGACCGCCGCATAACGCCCAGGCTGACGCAGCGCCAGCACCAGTGCACCGTGGCCCCCCATGGAGTGGCCGCTGATCGATTCGCGACCGTTGACCGGGAAGTGCAGCCGGACCACCGAGGGCAGCTCCTCGGTGACGTAGTCGTACATCCGGTAGTGCGTCGACCACGGCTCACGCTTGGCGTTG
>NZ_CEXLVS010000033.1:5227-22893 GCF_982684285.1 Salinicola sp.
AACCCGCGCCGGAACCGAAATCGTAGCTATCGTGCTCGCCGGGCAGGTCCAGGCCGCGGGGGCTGGTGTCCGGACAGACGATCGCGATACCCAGCTCGGCCGCGGTCTTGAGCGCCCCCGCCTTCTGCATGAAATTCTCGTCGTTGCAGGTCAGACCGGAGAGCCACCACATCAGCGGCACGCGCCCCTCCTCGGCCTGCGGCGGAAGATAGATCGCGAAGATCATGTCGCAATCCAGCGCCCGGGAGTAATGCTTGTAGCGCTTGACCCAGCCACCGAAACTCTTGGTGGCCGAGACCAGCTCCAACTGCTCGCTCATCGACATGGTTTTCTCCTTGCAGCACCGGCGGCATCACCGCCGGCGGATTTGACGCGTGTCGGACGCGGTTCGCGCGGCCTCGGGCGCGATGGATCAGATGCCATTCGCGGCTTTGGACGCGTGTTGAAGACTCTTCGCGCGGCTTCGGGTGCGTATTAGTTGAAGGTCCTTCGCGCGGCTTCGGGCGCGTATCAAAAGTGCAGCACCGTACGAATGCTCTTGCCCGCGTGCAGCAGCTCGAACGCCTCGTTGATCTGGTCGAACGGCATGTCGTGGGTGACGAACTCGTCGATCTTGATCTCGCCGTCCATGTAGCGCTGGACGTAGCCCGGCAGCTCGGTACGGCCCTTGACGCCGCCGAAGGCGGAGCCCTTCCAGACCCGGCCGGTGACCAGCTGGAACGGGCGGGTGGAGATCTCTTCACCGGCGCCGGCAACGCCGATAATGATCGATTCGCCCCAGCCCTTGTGGCAGCACTCCAGCGCCGAACGCATCACGTTGACGTTGCCGATGCACTCGAAGGAGTAATCCACGCCACCGTCGGTCAGGTCGACGATCACCTGCTGGATCGGATCGCTGTAATCCTTCGGGTTGACGAACTCGGTCGCCCCGAACTGGCGCGCCAGCTCGAACTTGTCAGGATTGACATCGATGGCGATGATCCGCGACGCCTTGGCCATCTGCGCGCCCTGGATCACCGCCAGGCCGATGGCGCCGAGGCCGAATACGGCCACGGTGGAACCGGGCTCGACCTTGGCGGTATTCAACACGGCGCCGATACCGGTGGTGACGCCGCAGCCGAGCAGGCAGATCTTGTCCAGCGGGGCTTCCTTCGAGACCTTGGCCAGCGAGACTTCCGGCAGCACGGTGTACTCGGAGAAGGTCGAGGTGCCCATGTAGTGGTGCAGCGAGGTGCCGTTCTTCGAGAACCGCGTCGTGCCATCCGGCATCAGCCCCTTGCCCTGGGTCGCGCGCACCGCGCCACACAGGTTGGTCTTGCCGGAGAGGCAGAACTTGCACTTGCCGCATTCGGCGGTGTAGAGCGGGATGACGTGATCGCCCGGTTTCAGGCTGGTGACGCCCTCGCCCACTTCCTCGACGACCCCGGCGCCCTCGTGGCCCAGCACCGACGGGAACAGCCCCTCCGGATCCTTGCCGGAGAGCGTGTAGGCATCGGTATGGCAGACGCTGGTGGCGACGATGCGCACCATGACTTCACCCGCCTTGGGGCCCTGTACATCGATCTCTTCCAGCGAGAGCGGCTTGCCTGCTTCCCAGGCGATTGCGGCACGCGATTTCATACCAGAACTCCACTATGAGCTTGAGAAACTTCGATTCGGGTCGCTCGACATCCGGCCGGCGCCATGGCGACTCTTCCAGCTTCAGTCTAGGCGCACGCCGCCAGGCAATAAACCTGGCATTTCGCAGATGATTGTTGCCATGTAACAATAATAACCCCGCAGCGAGGAGAGGAGCCGCCGGTATGTCGCGCTGGGATGGTATCGAGGCATTCGTTGCCGTGGTCCGGCTGGGCACGTTCTCGCGCGCCGCCCAGTCGCTGAAGGTGTCCAACTCCCACGTCAGCCGGCTGGTCAGCCAACTGGAGCAGGAGCTGGGAACGCCGCTGCTCTATCGGACGACGCGCCAGATTCGGCTGACCGATGGCGGCGCCGTGTATTACGAACACTGCCGTTCGCTGCTCGACGGCTTCAAGGAGGCCGAGGCCGCGCTCAACGAGCTTCAGTCCCAGCCTCAGGGGCGGCTCGCCATCAGTTGCGCAACCACGTTCGGCGAGCGCTTCATCGCGCCGCTGGTCAATGACTTCCACTGTCGTTATCCCCAGCTCGACGTGCGCCTTCACTTCACCAATCGCACGGTCGAGCTGATCGACGAGGGCTTCGACGTGGCCATTCGCATGGGCGTGCTCAGGGATTCGAGCCTGCTGTCGCGGCGGCTGTGCCAGCGTCGCGAATACGTCGTCGGCGCCCCAGACTATTTTCAACGATACCCGACGCCGCACAGTCTCTCGGAGCTGTCGCACCACAACTGCCTGGTCGGATCGCGGGACAGCTGGCTGTTCAGCGTCGATGGCCGACAGCGCGAGGTTCGCGTGGCGGGGAACTGGCGGGGCAATTCGGGGCCGGCGCTGCTGGACGCCGCCTGCAAGGGCATCGGCCTGGCGCAGCTGCCGGACTACTACGTGGAAACGGCGATCCGCCAGGGCCAGCTGACGGCGGTGCTGGACCGCTACCAGTTCACCGACACCGCGGTGTGGGCGGTGTATCCCCGCCACCGCCAGCTCTCCTCGAAGATTCGCCTGCTGGTCGATTTCCTGGCCGAGCGGCTGCCGGATGCGATTGCGGCCGGTTAGGCATTCGCGCCATGACTGCAGGTCATCCGGGCCGGCGACATCCCGGCCCGGCACATCGCGAATCGTCGATTCAATGATGGAAGAAGTGATCGATACCGTCGTTGAGGTAGGCATCGCCGAACTCCGCTTCCCGCGCCAGTGCGGCGGGATCGGGCAGCTCAACACGCTGGCGCGAGCGCAGCAGCAGCCCCTCTTCCCGGAACGCGGTCAGGGTGCGGCTGACGTGCACCGACGACAGCCCCAGGGCATCGCCGAGGTGCTGTTGGGAGAGCGGCAACCGGATGCTGTTGCCCTGGCGGGCCTTGGTGCGCTCCAGTCTCACGTACATTTCGTAGATCAGGTGGGCGAGGCGCTGACGCGCGCTGCGACGAGCGAGATTGACGAGACGCTCGGTCAGCAGGGCCTGCTGGTGCGAGGAGATCGCGAAGAAAATGGTCGACAGGGTCAGCGATTCGCGGAAGACGTTGATCAACCGGCGATGCGGGAAATGACAGACGACACCATCCTCGAGCATGGCGACGCCGGTCAGCCGCTCCTTGAAGGCGAACTCCCTCAGGCCGATGATATCGCCGGGCAGGTAGATCTCGAGAATTTGACGGGAACCGTCTTCCATGTGACGGAAAGAGTAGGCCCAGCCCTTGCTCAGAGTACAGAACTCGCGGGCGGTATCGCCCTCCTGCCACAGTATCTGGTCGCCCTTGATTTCCGTCGGGCTCTGCTCGAGCTCGGCCAGCAGGGCCTCGTCATTCTCGGAAAGCTCACCGTAGTGCTTGAAATGACAGATAATGCAACTGTCTTGGCTCATTACCCTTGCCCTTGTTACGTGCTTCCTGGGCGACCGTGTCAGGCCCCCTGATTAAGGAGGTCGATATTGGCACAGCCAGACGCGATTGTCGTTATCACGCATCAGGGTCGACGACCCGGGCTAGGGCCGGGGAGGCCCGGGCCACGTCACGATCGGCGGATCAACACTCGATCGTGTTGACGGCCAACCCGCCGCGGGACGTCTCCTTGTACTTGTCCTGCATGTCACGCCCCGTATCCCGCATGGTGCGAATCACCTTGTCGAGGGAGACGAAATGCTCGCCGTCGCCGCGGAGTGCCATCTGGGCGGCATTGATCGCCTTGACCGATGCGATGGCGTTACGTTCGATACAGGGCACCTGAACCAGACCCGCGATCGGATCGCAGGTCAGCCCCAGGTTGTGCTCCAGCCCGATTTCGGCGGCATTCTCCACCTGCGCTGGCGTGCCGCCCATCAGCTCCGCCAACCCGGCGGCAGCCATCGCACAGGCCGACCCGACCTCGCCCTGGCAGCCTACCTCCGCTCCCGAGATCGAGGCGTTGGTCTTGCACAGCACGCCGATGGCGCCCGCCGTCAGCAGGAAACGGACCACGTCCCGCTCACAGGCGTCGGGCTGGAACTTCATGTAGTAGTGCAGTACCGCCGGCACGATGCCCGCCGCCCCGTTGGTGGGTGCGGTCACCATGCGACGCCCGGCGGCGTTCTCCTCGTTGACCGCCAGCGCGAAGAGATTGACCCAGTCCATCGCCGAGAACGTGCTGGCGATCAGGCTTTTCTCATCGTCCATCGCCAGCAGACGGCGATGCAGCGCAGGGGCCCGCCGCCTCACGTTGAGGCCGCCGGGCAGCACGCCCTGCTGGTCCAGGCCGCTGTCCACGCACGCCTTCATCGCCAGCCATATCTTCCACAATCCGCCGCGGATCTCGGGCTCGCTACGCCAGACCCGTTCGTTGGCAAGCATCACATCGCTGATGGAGATCCCTTCACGACGGCAGATTTCCAGCAGTTCGACCGCGTTTTTGAACGGGTAAGGGAGACTGACGGCAGACGACGCGGCATCGCCCTGGGCGGCCTGTTCGGCATCGACCACGAAGCCGCCACCGACCGAGTAGTAGGTGTTGTCGTGCACGACGCCGTGCTCGTCGTGAGCGCTGAGTCGCAGGGCGTTGGTGTGGTAGTCGAGAATCTCGTCGCACCATTGGATGTCCCGATGGGCGTCGAAGGCGATCGCCTGGACGCCCGCCAGCTTCAACTCCCCGTCGCGATGCATCGCCGCCAGCCGAAGCGCCAGGTCGTCGGGATCGACGGTCAACGGACGCTCCCCCATGAGGCCGCCGATGACGGCGCTATCCGTGTTGTGCCCTCTGCCGGTCGCCGACAGCGACCCATAGAGCGTGATCGATACCCGCTTCACCGAACTCAACAGCTCGCGCTGGCGCAGCGCCGAGACGAAGTCGTAGGCGGCCTGCATCGGGCCGACGGTATGCGAGCTCGAAGGGCCGATACCGATCTTGAACAGGTCGAACACACTGAATGGCATGTCGCCACCTCCGTTGTCGCTTGGGCACCAGGATCCGTCGCAACCGGAACAGGCACGAGATGTAGTTTGACTTCAGTGTGATAGCCGTTTACACCGGAAACAATCGATAAAAACTGCCGAACCTTATAGCCTGGCTAAACCATGATCCATACACTCAACGCACAGACTCACGCCTGGCTCAAGGTGTTCGCGGTCAGCGCCCGCCATCTGTCGTTCACCCGTGCGGCAGAGGAGCTCCATGTCACCACTGGCGCCGTCAGCCAGCAGATCAAGCAGTTGGAGGATCGCCTGGGCTTTCGACTGTTCAGGCGTCTACCACGCCAGTTGGCACTAACGGAAGAGGGCGAGCGGCTGGCGGGCGTGGTGTCCCAGGCCTACGAAGCCGTCGGGCTGGAAGTGGACCGCCTGCGCGGCGGTGTCATGAGCGGTGTGCTGCGGCTGCGCTGCCTGCCTTCGTTCCTGGCCAAGTGGTTGATGCCGAGGCTGCCGCGCCTGCAGGCCCGCTTTCCCGATATCGATCTGCACATCACCGCCGAGGACAGCAATCTCTCGCTGCTCGACGGCGGCTACGATCTGGCCATCGACCTCAACGACGGCCACTATCCCGGCCTTCAGACCACCGCCTTGATCGACGAGAAGATCTTTGCCGTCTGCTCGCCGCAGTTGCTCAGGAGACGGCCCCCTCTCACGCATCCCGAGGCCTTGGGTTACTACCCCCTGCTGCACGACGTGACGGCCTGGCGTGGCAGCCACGACTATGCCGAGTGGGAACACTATCTGAAGGCGATCGGCGGCGAGCGGGTCAATGTCAGGCGGGGTTACACGTTCAACCGCAACCCGCTGACGGTGGAAGCGGCGATCGCCGGCATGGGTGTGGCGATCGCCCGGCGCACGCTGATCGGTGACGAACTGGCCAGCGGACGCCTGATTGCACCGTTCGCCGGTTCCGTCGCAACCGGCAAGCGCTACGGGCTGGTCTATCAGCAAGGCGCCCTGGACGACCGTCGGGTGCAGGCGGTACACGATTGGCTGGAGGAGGAAGCGAGGCGATCCCAGGAGATCGCCCCCTCTTCCGGCTCCGTCGACTAATATCCGATCGATCGAGGCCCTGTCGACTAAGATCCTGTCGACTAAGATCCTGTCGCCCAAGGCTCTGTCGGCTGAGAGAGCCGCGCTCGCCCGGCTTCAGCGAACGACGCCGCGCTCGCGCAAGGCGGCGAGCCCCTCCCCCTCCACGCCCAGCGTCGCCAGCACCTCTTCGGTATGTTGCGCGAAGACCGGCGCCGGCCGCCGGATTTGCGCAGGCGTCGCCGACAGCTTGCTGGCGAAGCCGATGGTCTGCATGCGCCCGATGACGGGATGGTCGAGCTCCTGGACCATGCCCCGCTCCCGGTAGTGCGGAGCGGCCATCGCCTGGGCAAAGTCGTTGATCGGCCCAGCCGGTACGCCGGCTTCGTCGCACCGGCTCAGCCAGTGCTGCGTGTCGGCCGTGCACATCAGCTCCTCCAGCAACGACTCCAGGACATCGACGTTGCGACCGCGGTCGCTGTTGGTGAGGAAGCGAGGATCCTCGGTCAAGTCGGCACGCTCCAGCACGTCGTTACAGAACCGCTCCCAGGTGCGCTGGTTGGCGCATCCCAGCATCATGTAGCCGTCCTGGACCTTGACCGCCTGATAAGGCGCGGAAACACGGTGCCGCCATCCGGTCGGCTGCGGAACGCGCCCCTCGGCGAAGTAAGCGGCCGCTTCCCAGGTGAACCACGGCAGGCCGCACTCGGCGATCGCGACATCGACCAGTTGCCCCTCGCCGGTCTTCTGCTTGTGGATGTAGGCCGCCAGTATCGAATAGATCGCGGTGATCCCGGCCCCGATGTCGTAGACCGCGACGCCGGTCTTCAATGGCCGCCGCCCCGGCTCGCCGGTCATCGACATCAGCCCCGTCATCCCCTGGGCGACCAGGTCGAAACCGCCCTTGCGCCGATAGGGGCCGGTCTGCCCGTAGCCGGATATCGAACAGTAGACCAGACCGGGATTGATCTCCTTGAGCGTGTCGTAGTCGATCTTCAGCGACTGGGTCACGCCGGGGCGATAGTTCTCGACCACGACGTCCACTTCCTTCGCCAGCCGGTAGAACAGCGCCAGCCCGTCGGGCTCCTTGAGGTTGAGCGAGATGCTGCGCTTGTTGCGGTTGATCTGCGCGAAACAGGTGGACTCGTCATTGACGTAGGGTCCCATCTGACGGCTGTCGTCGCCGCCATTGGTCTTCTCCACCTTGATCACGTCCGCGCCCATGTCCCCCAGCACCATGGTGCAGTACGGGCCGGCCATGATCTGCGAGATGTCGAGTACTTTCATGCCTTCCAACGGTAACATGGCAATTCCCCCTAACGGCCTTCGAATGGCGAGCAGCAAGGCTGCGAGTGGCGTGGCAGATCGGGCACGCACGTTCCCACCGCGGAGGGATTCGGCATCCGCGTTTTCCGGCGTGTGGGAACGGCGTGGCGTCGCCTAGCGGCCCTGCCAGGTATATGGCGTCTTGTCGACGAAACGCCGAACGGCGCCGCGAAAGTCCTCGCTGGTGTAGCAGAGCGCGATCAGGTCATCGGCGGCGTCATGCGCGGGCCGGCGCTCCTCCAGGATGCGATTGATGCAGGTCTTGGCGGCTCGCATCGTCAGCGGCGCATGGCCGGAGAGTTTCCCGGCGAGCCTCTCGGCGGCCTCGTCCAGCGCACCACTCTCGACGACGGCATCGATCAGGCCGATGGACGACGCCTCCTCTGCCTCGATCGTCTGCGCCAGCATCAGCACCCGTTTGGTGCGCGGGATCCCGATCAGATCGACCAGCCTCGACACGTTGGTGATCGACATGCAGTTGCCCAACGTCCTGGCGATGGGGATCCCGAACTTGAGGCTCTCGTTGGCGTAACGGAAATCGCAGGCCAGGGCGATGGCCGCCCCTCCCCCGATGCAGTAGCCATCGAGCAGCGCCACCGTCGGCGTGGCGAGCTGTTCGAGGCCGCCGATCATGCGGTCGATCCGGCGCTCGTAGTCGATGCCATCCTCGGGCCCGTTGAACTCGGCGAACTGCTTGATATCGGTACCCGCCACGAAGGCTTCGCCACCCTCGCCGCGAAAGGCGATCAGCCTGACCTCTTCGTCCTCGTCGAACTGCCGGCAGGCCTGGTGCATGGTCTCGTACATGTGCCAGGTCATCGCGTTGCGAGCCTCGGGTCGGTTGAAGCGAATCCAGCCGATCCCGCCCTCCTGGTAACAGCGGATCTCGTCGTCTTGAATCATTGCGGCTTCTCCTCGGATCGAGACATGCTCGATCCCGCAGATTCGGTGCCCCGTCTCAGCTGCCGTAGATCATGTGCACCAGCAGCAGCGCGAAGTCGGGGACGTAGGTATTGAATATCAGCACGATGAACAGCACGCCGAGGAACCACAGGTTGGTTCGGGTCGTGCGCCAGATATCGGCCTTGGCGATGGAGCACGAGGCGATCAGCACGCTCGCCACCGGCGGCGTCTGCTGACCGATGGCCAGGTTGAGCGTGACGATCAGCCCGAAATGCAGCGGATCGATCCCGACGCTGATGATCAGTGGCAACACGATCGGCACCACCAGAATGATCGCCGCCGCCGAGTGCAGGAAGACCCCCAGGATCAGGAAGATGACGTTGAGCAGCGCCAGGATCACGTACTTGTTGTCGGTGAGGCCGCTGATCGAGTTGGCCAGTTGCTGCGGCAGCTGGGACTCGGTGAGATAGAGCCCCACCAGCGCGGAGCTGGCGACCAGCAGCATCACCACCGCGGTCTGGATGCCGGCGTCCAGACAGGACTTCCATAGCGTCTTCAGCGAGAACTCGCGATAGACCACCGCGCTGATGAAGATAGCGACCACCACCGCCAACGCCGCACCTTCGGTGGCAGTGACGATGCCACCGAAGATACCGCCGAGAATGATCACGGGAATCAGCAGCGCCCAGATCGCCTCCTTGAACGACTTCCATACCCGGCTGGCCTGAAAACGGCCTTCGGACGGAAAGTTGTGCTTGCGCGCCAGGAAGTAGCAGACGATCGCCAGGCCCAGGGCGCCCAGCAGCCCCGGGAAGATACCGGCGACGAACATCTTGACCACCGACTCTCCCGACATCACCGCGTAGAGAATCATCGGGATCGAGGGCGGCAGGATGATCGCCAGGCTGGCGGCGGACGACGAGATCGCCGCGGCGAACTCCTTGGAGTAACCCCGGTTCTTCATCGCCGGGATCAGCAGGCTGCCCAGCGCGGAAACCCCGGCCACGGCAGAGCCGGAAATCTCGGCAAAGAAGATCGAGGAACCGATGGTGACCATGGCCAGGCCGCCCTTGACGAAGCCCACCAGCGACGCCGCGAAGTCGATCAGACGCCGCGAGATGCTCGAGGCGTTCATGATCGCTCCGGCCAGAATGAACAGCGGGATGGCGATCAGCGGAAAGTTGGTCGCACCCTCGAACATGGTCAGCCCGATATTGGGCAGCGCATAGACGCCGTAGCTGGAGTACACCGCGATGGCGCCGACCAGACCGAGCGCGATGGCAATGGGAACATTGAGCACGATCAATACCAGGAGTCCTGCGAACATCAGCGCCAGAATCATCGTGTCACACTCCCCGCGTCGGACTGACTTGCCATGTTCGGACTCAGGCCCACCTCCTCCAGCTCGTGATCGACGAACCCCTCCCCGCGTGCCTGGCGGATGACTTCCGGCAGACGCAGCAGCTCGGCGATGATGAACAGGACCGAGGCGATCGGCAGCGCCGACTGGGTGAACTGCAGCGAGACGCTGGTCAGGCTGATCATGGTGGAACCGGCCAGGATCTGGACGACCTGCCACCCTGTCACCGCCAGCAGCACGAAGAAGGCGATGGGCACCGCCTCTCCCAGCAGTGCGATCGGCAGCCGTATCCTGGGCGGAAACGCATTGACGATACTCGGACAGGCAATGTGTGCTCCCTTGGCCGCGGCGAGCGCCGCACCGTAGTAGGTCAGCCAGGCCAGGCTGATCGAGGCCGCTTCGTCGTACCAGGTAAACGGCGACCCCACCAGGCGCGACAGGAAACCGACGATGACGATTCCCGCCAGCGCCATCATGTTGATGACCACGACGACCTCGAGCAGGCGGCTGAAGCCATCGCGCAGCGTGTTCAGGGTTTTCACAGGCGGCTCCTTCGTCCGCAGCCCGGCCACGCCCCGCTTGGCGGGAGCGGCCGGACGCGCGAGTTAACTGGCGGGTTGCAGTTCACGCACCTTGTCGAGCATCTCCTGGCCCCCGTCCACATCCTTGACGAACATGTCGTAGACCGGCTTGGAGGCGTCGATGAAGGCCTGACGATCGATCTCGTTGATCTCGAGCCCGGCATCACGCATCTTGGCGAGCGTCTCCTCGTCGAGCTTCGCGCCCTGCTCCAACGCCTAGGGCTCCCTCTCCACGGCCGTCTGCTGGAGCACATCACGCACATGCTGGGGCAACCGGTTCCAGCTCATGCCGGCGGTCACGAAAGCGGGGGTATAGATGTGATCGGAGAGCGAGAGATACTTCTGCACCTCCTGCAGGCGCGAGGCGTAGGTCTGGACCAGCGGATTTTCCTGGCCGTCCATCGCACCCGTCTGCAGGGCGACGAACACCTCGGAAAGCGCCATCGGTGAAGGGTTCGCACCGTAGCTCTTGAACATCTCGACCCGCCAGACGCCCTGCGGTACCCGCAGCTTGATTCCGGAAAGATCGGCCGGCGTATTGATCGGACGAACGTTGTTGGTGATCTGGCGGAAGCCGTTCTCCCAGACGCCGATGATGTGGTAGCCGCGGCTCTTGGCCACCGGATAGAGCTGGGGTCTCACCACCTCGTCGCGCACCTTGGCCATATGGTCGCGATCGGCGATGAGGTACGGCATTTCGAACAGCGCGAACTGGGGCGCCACGCTGCTCATCACGGTCGAGGGCAGCGCCAGATCGACGGTGCCCAACTTGAGTTTCTTCAGCAGTTCGGAGTCGCCACCGAGCTGGCTGGAGCCATAGACGACCACCTTGGCCTCGCCCGCCAGCTTCTCGTTGGCGCGCTTGGCATATTCCTGGGCCACATTGGCAAAGAGCGACCCCGGCTCGCCGACATGGGCAAACTTGACCTGGATTTCCTGAGCGCTGGCGTGGCTGACCCCGGCCAACAGCGCGAGCGCTACCAGTCCAACTTTGAGACTTTTCATCACTGGCGTCCTTCCGTCTTTTTTGTATTGGCTCGCCTGAACGATGGGCCGAAAAAGCGCCGTCCGGATCAGGGCAACGCTCGGCCGATACCCCGCAATGCGAGCACCTTGGGATCTTGCAATCGAATTATGAATTCATAATTCAATTTGAACCAATCCAACATTTGTCTATTGGCGTAAAGTCTCACCACCGCCCCGCGGTCGGGACGAGGCAATGACTGCCAGGGAGGAAGTGCGGGTCGGCGGAACCGAAACAGGTGCAACCGGTGCAGGGCTGGGGGAGAAGCCGACGAGCGGCGGCAAGGCGACAACCGGCGACGTAGGGGCCGGGCCGGATCAGGGGTCACGCGATGGCGACGATTCTCTGGCTCGAACTGGCGCTGCCGACTGCCAATGCCGCCCTACCGGGCACGGGCGGTTTCCGCACAGCGCCCCAGGGGCTGACAACGGCGAAACTCAGGACGAAGCGGCAAGATCGTCGTCGATCACGCCGCTCGCAGCCGCGACCACGAGCTTGTGCCGCAGGTGTTCCCGCAGGATATTGCCCAGGCGCTCGCCGTCACGGTCCAGCAAGCAGTCGATCATGGCTTCGTGGTCGGCCACCGCCTGCTTCCAGTATTCATCGGTCATGCTGGTGGAGAATCGCACACGTTGGATACGATGGTTCAGGCTGCTGTGGGTCTCCCGCAGCACCTCGTTGCGGGACGCCAGCATGATCGCGTCGTGGATCCGCTGATTGAACTCGAAATAAGGCCGAATCTCCTTGCGCTTGTAGTACGCCATCATCTGGTAATGCAGCGCCTGGATATCGGCAATCTCCTCTTCGGTGATGTGGCGACAGGCCAGCTCGCCGGACAGCCCTTCCAGGGCTCCCATCACGCTGTAGGTCTCTTCCAGCATCTGCCGGGTCAAGCGCATCACTCGCGCGCCGCGGTTGGGCAGGAGTTCGACCATGCCCTCGGATGCCAGCACCTTCAGCGCTTCCCGAAGCGGCGTTCGGGAAATGCCGAACTGCTCGCACAGCCTTTTCTCCGGGATACGCGTTCCGGGAAGCAGGAGACCTTCGTTGATCATGTCGCGGATACGGGCTGCCGCCTCGCCATATAGCGTGTTCTGCTGGATCTTGATCATGGGATGCTCGTGACGGATTCGTTTGCCCTATTCTCCCAATGGCGCATGGATAGCGCCACCCAAAGTGAATTATGAATACAAAACAGCCAAAGGAGAACGAGAATGCGCAACGTCTACCCGACTCACCAGACCTTGTCGCTGGCCCAGGCCCGTCGGATCATCGACGCCGCGTTGGCTCATGCGACGGCCCAGGCGATGAATCCCATCACGGTGACAGTCATGGATATCAGCGGACATCCGCTGAGCTGCGACAGAGCCGACGGCTGCGCCACGCTGCGCCTGGCGGTAGCACACGGCAAGGCCAGGGCGGCACTGGGCTACGGCGTGTCCAGCGGAACCATCGGCCAGCGCAACGAGTCGCGCCCGGCGTTCCTCTCGGCCGTCGCGGCGGCTTCTCAAGGTGAGTTCATCCCCGTTGCCGGGGGCGTGCTGATTCTCGACCCACAGAAGCGCGTCATCGGCGCGGTCGGCGTCAGCGGGGATAGCTCCGAGAATGACGAGAAGGCCGCCATCGCGGGCATCGAGGCCGCCCATCTGGGCGTAGGACTCGCACCAAAAGATTAAGGAGTCCTTAGAAAACGGTCAAACACCGTTTCTTAAGAAACTTAAGCCTGATATTCTTAGCCGGCTACTAATTTCTCGCAGGCATAGAATATGATCGGATTCTCTTTTCGGGCGGTTTCCGCAAGAGCAGGCGCTTACATCCTCCTCCTCGCGGGGCTCATGCAAGCGGTACTGACGATCGATGCCAGGCATGTCGGGGCCCCCAACTTCGGCGAGACATCGTTGACCGAGCTGACCCAGGCGCTGCTGCTGCTGTTCTGCGCCCTCATGATGGGGTACATGCGCTACCGTTACCGGGTGCTACGCACCATCAGCCTGCTGATGGGAGCCTTCTTCGCGATGTCGTTGATTCGCGAAAACGATCTGTGGCTGGATACCTACGTCTTCGACGGCGCCTGGCAATGCCTGGTCGCGCTGGTCGCATTGCCGGCTCTCGTCGCAACGATCCGTGCTCGCCATGATTTCGTCGACGAGTTCGCGCAAGTGAGCAACAGCCTGGGATTTGGACTGTTCGCGGCTGGTTTCCTGACGACCTACGTATTTTCCCGCCTCTACGGGCGCAGCGAACTGTGGCAAGCCTTGATGGGCGACCACTATCTCCGGGTCGTCAAGGATGCAGCGGAAGAGATAACGGAACTGACCGGCTACAGCCTGCTGCTGTTCGCGAGCATCGAACTGTTGCTGATGGGGACGGCACTCCATCAGGCCCGGTCGGCATCCAACGAGCGCTCACAGGTCCCGGTGGGCGCCAGCGAGCCGACAGCGTCGGCCATACCGTCCCAGTGCAGCCCGGGCCACACCCGCTAGGCCTGATACGACAAAGCCGTTGACCCTGGTGGATGCAACGGCCTCTAACATCTAACAGCCCGCAATCGACGCGGTTCAGTTGTCGGTCACCTTGGGCGGCTCGATCTCCAGCTTCTGGGCGGCGATGACGGCCTGGGTGCGGGAATGAACTCCCAGCTTGCGCAGGATCGCGGTCACGTGCGCCTTGATGGTCGCCTCCGAGACGTTAAGCTCATAAGCGATCTGCTTGTTGAGCAAGCCTTCCGTCAGCATGTTTAGCACGCGAAACTGCTGTGGCGTCAGCGAGGCGATCGCCTCGGCGAAGCGGGCATCTTCCTCGCTGCCCTCCCCCATGGCATCGGCCAGTTCCGGGGGCAACCAGACCTCCCCCTTGAGAACTTCGCCAATGGCTTCGGCAATGGTATCCAGCGAAGCGGACTTGGGAATGAAACCCGAGGCACCGTAATCGATGGCGCGACGAACGACATCCACCTCTTCACTGCCCGACACCACGGTCACCGGGATATCCGGCATCTGTCCGCGAAGTTGGATCAGCCCCGAAAATCCGTGAGCGCCGGGCATGTGCAGGTCGAGCAGGATCAAGTCGGCATCGGGATGGCGGGTGACGACTTCCGTCGTCGCCTCCATGGTATCCGCCTCGACGATCTCCGCTTGCGGCGACACCTGTCGCAATGCCTGATTGAGCGCCGCCCGGAAGAGTGGGTGGTCATCGGCAACGATGAATTTCTGGGCAAAAGCCATTGATTCTCCTCCGGCGCTGTCGAGATATGTGGCGAGATAGCCGGTTCACTATCGCCATCTGGACAATATAATCCAACTATTGATTAACGGCATGTTACCCCATGCGATCGTGGAATCCCAAGCCTCAAATCAACGCGGGGAAAATCCCCGGATAGTCGGTGGGTAGGCGCGTGGTATACGCGGAAAAAAAGTTCGGTCGTCCCGGAAAGCTGGCGCGCTTCCCTCCCTTCGGAGTGGCACGAAACTCACTACGAGGAAAGCCTCTTTCAGGACGACCGAACGACAATCATCAGTCAAAATAAGTGCTCATGGCTCATATTAACTAGTCATGTAGTTGTTACCCTGATAATGAAGAAAGTCATTTCCATTTAGCCTTCGCCATCTCTCAGGTGCGCACGTGGCGATTTTCGATCAGATCCTCCACGACGCCGGGATCGGCAAGCGTCGAAGTGTCGCCCAGGCCATCGCACTCGTCGGCGGCGATCTTGCGCAGGATACGGCGCATGATCTTGCCGGAGCGGGTCTTCGGCAGCCCCGGCGCCCACTGGATCACGTCGGGAGTGGCGATGGGACCGATATCCTTGCGCACCCACTGCTTGAGCTCCTGCTTCAATTCATCGCTGGGCTCCACATCGTCGTTGAGCGTGACATAGACGTAGATGCCCTGCCCCTTGATGTCGTGCGGGTAGCCGACCACGGCTGCCTCGGCCACGGACTCATGCGCGACCAGGGAGGACTCGATCTCCGCCGTGCCCATGCGGTGACCGGATACATTCAGCACGTCGTCGATGCGCCCGGTGATCCAGTAGTCCCCATCCTCGTCACGACGGCAGCCGTCACCGGTGAAGTAGACCCCTTCGTAGGTCGAGAAATAGGTCTGCACGAAACGGTCGTGGTTGTTCCAGATGGAGCGGGCCTGTCCGGGCCAGGAGTCCAGAATGACCAGATTGCCATCGGCCGCCCCCTCGAGCCGCTTGCCCTCGTTGTCGACCAGCGCCGGCTGAACGCCGAAGAACGGCTTGGTCGCGCACCCCGGCTTGAGATCGGTCGCCCCCGGCATCGGCGTGATCATGTGCCCGCCGGTTTCGGTCTGCCACCAGGTGTCGACGATCGGGCAACGGGAGTTGCCGACCACGCGATAGAACCAGTCCCAGGCCTCCGGGTTGATCGGTTCCCCGACCGAGCCGAGGATCCGTAACGAATCGCGCCGGCTGTCGTCCATGATGTGCTCGCCATGCGCCATCAGCGCGCGAATGGCGGTCGGCGAGGTGTAAAGAATCGCCACCTGATGCTTGTCGACGATCTGGCCGATACGCCCGTGGCTCGGGTAAGTCGGCACGCCTTCGAACATCAGCGTCGTGGCACCGTTGGCAAGCGGCCCGTAGACGATATAGCTGTGCCCCGTGATCCAGCCGACATCGGCGGCGCACCAGTAGACCTCGCCTTCGTGGTAATCGAAAACCGTGCGATGCGTCAGCGCGGCATAGAGGAGATACCCGCCTGAGGTGTGCTTCAACCCCTTGGGCGTTCCTGTCGAGCCCGAGGTATAGAGGATGAACAGCGGGTCCTCGGCGTTCACCGGCTCCGCGGGACAATCGGTGGACTGCTGATCGACGATGTCGTCGAACCAGCGATCGCGCCCCTCGTGCCACTGGATATCACCACCGGTGCGCCTGACGACCAGCACCGACTCGACCACGTCGGTGCCCTCTCGCGTCAACGCCGCGTCGACGTTGTCCTTCAACGGCACCTGCTTGCCGCCGCGTACCGATTCGTCGGCGGTGATCACGACGCGGGATTGGGAGTCGACGACACGTCCCGCCAGTGCGTCCGGAGAGAATCCGCCGAACACCACCGAATGCACTGCGCCGATCCGGGCACAGGCGAGCATGGCCATGGCCGCTTCCGGCACCATCGGCATGTAGAGCGTGACCGTATCGCCCTTGCCGACGCCCAGGGACCTGAGACCGTTGGCGAGCTGCGAGACCCGCTGATGCAACTCGCGATAGGTAATGATCTTATGGTCGTTCGGATCGTCGCCTTCCCAGATGATGGCGGGCTGGTCGCCGCGGGAGTCGAGATGACGATCGAGGCAGTTGTGGGCGACGTTGAGCTCACCATCCTCGAACCAGCGAATATCGACGTTATCGGAGGCAAACGACGTGTTCTTGATGGTGGAGGGCTTCTTGCTCCAGCTCAGGCTGTCCGCCTGCTCCCGCCAGAAGCCTTCGGGGTCTTCCACCGACTGGCGATAGAGCTGCTGGTAACGATCGCGATCGATCCAGGCATCGGCTGCCAAGCGCTCATCGACAGGATATATGCGCTGCTGTTCGCTCATGCTCCAATCCCCCTTCGTTCGAACCCATTCGACGGTGAAAGCCTAGCCGACTCAATGTGATAGACCCTCTCTTGCGCGGTCCGTCAGCATATAACGGCGGCACCGGCCACCCCCTATTAGACCTTCGTCTCACCGAGTTTCGGTCAACCTGCGCCGTTGCGCCAATTCCGTGAAAGAGGCGATGGCGGCAATTGACGAAACCGGCAAGCGACGGCCCGGCGCGACACTCATGCTATTGGGGCGTTTCCCGGTGAGCGAAGCTCAGTGGTGCTCGGCAGTGACGGCACCGGTAACGGGTGCCCTTCAGTGCCTGCGAATGACGCCGACCGGTAAAGCGATGCAGTGTCTCGCAACGGCAGCGGTAGAGATAGGGCGCGGGACTGGCCCGCGCCACGTCGAAGCGGTGCGTGACGACTGGCGCCAGGCCGTAGAGATTTCGCATCACCGTCTTCCACTCGCGTCCGTGGGGGCGCGCCCGCGCGCCCTCTTCGAGATGAAAGACCAGCCAGTGCGCCATCTCGTGAGGCACGATCTCATCGATGAAAGGCTGCCGATTTTCCTGCAGCAGCGTGCGATTGAAGCGTAGCCCGCCACGCTGGTAGTGGGCCTGCCCTGCGCTTCGCCCACGCAGATCGAACCAGATCCGCGGCCGGGGCAGCGCGGGGTGCACCTCCCGTGCCAGCTGCCAGGCCGCCTCCGCCTGATGCAAGAGCCGTCTTTCGAGCGCGGCGGGATCGAGCGCATCCAGCGCCTGGGCATCGCTTTCCCCGAGCGCGGGGGCGGGAGAGGAGGAACGCAGATTCGTCA